>CAZCHT010000172.1:0-9952 GCA_964498705.1 uncultured Bdellovibrio sp.
ACAACTCGTCTAAAAAATAATATAAACTAAAAGTATATGAAATTTAACTTTCGCATGCAGAAGGTTCTTGAGCACAGAAAAGTTCAAGAGGATCTTGCTAAAACTGATTTTCAAGCGGCTCTAGTTCGCCTGAACGAAGAAGTTGAAAAACTCCAATACATGATCGATCAAAAAAAGAAAGCCCGTGTGAAAAGTTTTGAAATGGAAACTGGCAGCAGTGTTCCGAATTCCTTGCAGAACGGTATTCTGGAAGAATCTTCCCGTTTTCAAAAACTTCAGGACGTACGCATTGATAAACAAAGAGAAGTCATCAACGGTTGGGAAAAAGAAGTCGAGTCCAAACGAGAAATTTTGAAATCGAAGGCGATAGATTATAAAATAATAGAGAAGTTCAAGGAAAAAAAGAAGCAACAGTTTATCGAAGAAAACAATAAAATTGAGCAAAAAGAAAATGATGAGATTTCTATTTTGCGATTTGCGAGCAGGAATAAAAAATGAGAGTACATGAACGTTATCTAGATCAGATGCTCAAAAAATCCGGTGAAGGTGATTCACTTAGCTTTAATAGAAAGAAAGCTCAGTTTCCTTTGAAAGAACAGAACTCAGCTCCCCAAATGAAAAAGAAATTTAAGCCGTCTCCAGCACGCAGAAAGAATAGTTTCTCGCCGGTAGCGATTGTTTTTACGATGCTGGGAATTGGTGTTGCTTATTTTGGTTATGAAAATATTGAAGCCATTGAAAAATGGATGAGTACAGTGAACATTTCTTTTGTAACCTCAGCGATGGCGGACGATAAACCTGCAGAAAAAGGATCGGCAAAGCCAGTGGCAGAAAAAGGGAAAGTAGAAAAGTCTGCTGATTCAAAGGGCGAGGCTTCGACTGCGGGCGAGACTAAGGCGGCAGATAATTCGGGAATTGATTTTGATTTCGTAAAAGATTTCAAAGATAGAAAGAAAGCTTTGGATCAAAAAGAAGAAGAGTTAAAAGCTTGGGAAGCTGAGATTCAGACTCAGAAGTCGGAACTTGATACAAAGATCTCAGAAATTCAAAAGATCAGAAAAGATATTTCGGCTCAGCTAGAAGAACGTGTAAAGGCAGATCAAGGCAAGATCGATACTTTGGTACAAGTTTATACTCAAATGAAACCGTCCCAGGCTGCAAAAGTATTTGAAAGCCTCGATGAAGACTTGGCCGTAGATATCTTAACGAAAATGAAAAAGAAAAGTGCGGCGGATATTCTTAACTTGCTAAAGGCAGACAAAGCCCAACTTCTGTCAGAGAAATTTGCGGGTTACGCACGAAAACCTGCAGCAGCAAAAAATACAAATACCAATTCAAACAATCAAACTAAACCAGAGGGGGCGCCTGTTGAGACAGCAAAACCTTAAGGGAAGGAGGACTATTGAACGTTCAACCGGTTTCGTTCATGCCAAAGCCAGACGCGAAAGCGCCGAGCAGCATGAATTCACAAGAAAACCGTGTCGACGAGAAAGGGTTCAGCAAAGAGCTTGAACGAAAAGTGGATGGCCCAGGCACTAAGAAGCCGATGGAAAAAAATTCCGATAAGCAGCTTAAGACGCCAGGAGAAAAGCCAGAAAAGGTAGATAAGAAAGAAGTGGTTACTAAAGACACTTCGTCTGAGAAAAACGTAGCAGCGAAGAAAGTAAAAAAAGATTCAGAAGAAAAACCTGAATCCGGTGAAAGCAAACTGACAAAGAAGGCGGATACTAAAGAAGAACGCCTTAAAAAATTCATGGACTCGTTAGAGAGTGAATTTCAGATACCTCCGACTCGAATAGTGGAGGCATTCAGTGAGCTCAGCCCCGAAGAACTTTCGCTACCGGCTGATCAATCCATAGATCGTGTTGTTGGTAAGTTAAATTTGGATGAAGAATCGATGTCAAAGGTCAAAGACCTTTATGGCAGTTTGGTTCAAGATCTAGATACGATCGACACAAGACAGACTGAGTCTAATTTCGGTATGGCACCAAGCGTGGCTGCAATAGGGCTGACTCGCGAGCGTTTTGATAAAATCAAAACACAGCGAGAAGCTTTGCAAAAATCTTTGGATCAAATGAACCAAAGTTTTTGGCAGCCACAAGTGAATCCGCAAATCACAACTCCGATTCAGAGCGACCTTATTGCAAAAGCGCAAGTGGCGGCCCGAGGGCGAAGTGGTTTAGATTCTTATCGTGATATATCAATGGATAGTACAATGTCAGGTACAATGGCAGGACTGACTCCAGGCGAACTTGCTATGGATCAGAATCGCGAATTTATATATGATCCGCGCACAGGCGATATGTATAAAACAGATCCAAATGTGATGGCTTCTGAAGATGGCGATCAGTCATTCAGCACTAAAGATGCTGCGATGATGGGTGCGGCCGCTGCCTTAGCGGTTTCAAAAATGAAATCCAAAGGCGATCTAGAAGGTATGTCACCGATGGATGCGAAATTTGGTATGGAAGCCTCGAAAGCTTCAATGCCAATGGGTCCAAAGCCAAATCAACTAGCCAATCTTGAATCTTTAACTAATGCTCCGACCGATGTTTCGACAGCGATGTTAGCTAAGCTAGCCAACTCGTCGAATTCTTCGGGCGGCTCGTCCGACTTTTTCAGTAAAGGTGGCGGCGGTTCTGAAACTCATAAGACTCAGGTTTCTGGAAAGAAAGCTGATGGCGATGAAATGAAAGCCATGCTCGCGGCATCAATAGGTGCAGGTACTGAACTGAAAGAGACGTCTTTAAATTCGACTCCGGTTGTAGTACCGGGAACGAACGCACAAGTTAGTCAGGAAACAACAGATCGCAATGTCCAAAACGTGATGCAACAAGCTCAATACTTGGTGAAAGCGGGCGGCGGCGAGATGAAGGTGAAAATGACTCCGGAAGGTCTTGGCGAAATTCAACTCAGTGTTGAGTTAAAAGACGGAAAGATTCAGTTGCATATGGCGACCGAGAATAAAGAAACTAAAAAAATGTTAGAATCGAGTCTTTCTGATTTAAGAGAAAGTCTTTCTCAGCAAAAGATTTCTTTGGATTCGGTAAAAATTGATACCGTTGCACGCACGAATACTGAAAATCATGCAAACAACAGTAATCAGTTTGGCCAAAACCAAAATCAGGAAAATCGCGATACGCGACAGTTCTGGAATCAGTTCCAAGATCAATTTGGGGGACGTCCTGGGCGTGAGGGGCTATTTGAGCCGCCGAAAGCTAAAGGCTACGCACCAAAAAAATCAGAGACACTAGCACCAGCGACCGAAGTCAGCTCTACTAGTCGTTCGAATGGAAAGTCTTCAACGTTAAATTTAGTCGCATAGTATTAGCAAAGCATAAGGGCGAGAGGAAACTCTCGCCTCTACTTTCGACTGAAAATGAATCGGTCTAGTCTCATTTTTCAATATTCAAGGATAGAATAAAGACAGGAGTACCTATGACAGTAATGAATTCAAAGTTAGGTGTTAATCCGTTTGGCGCGACTCAGACCAAACCAACTTCAGCAACGGCGTCGCAAGCGCAGTTGACAGATAGTGATCTGAAAAAATTAGGTGGCGACAACGTTGGTGATGTACTAAATAAAGTCGCAGATCCAAATTGGGTTGATCCGACAAAAAAAACTCGCACTGTGGGAAATGATAAATTAGATAAAGATGCGTTCTTTAAACTAATGCTTGCACAGATGAAAAATCAAGATCCTACGAATCCATTAAAGTCTCACGAGATGGCCGCGCAGTTAGCTAGCTTCTCGTCACTCGAGCAAATGCAAAATATGAATACAACATTGACTGATCTGAAAAACGGTCAAAAACCGGCTGAGCAGTTCCAAGTATTGAACTTGCTAGGAAAAGGTGTGGCGGGGGATTCTTCAAAGATTCTGCGTAACCCTGGCGATAAATCTCACGATTTTGTTTTCAATTTGCCAATGAAAGCGAAGGAAGCAGATATTCGCGTCCGCAATGCCGACGGCGAAGTCATTAAAACATATAAATTAACGGGCTTAAAAGAGGGCGAGAATCGTCTACCTTGGAACGGCCAAGATGAAAAAGGTAATGCAACTCCGGCTGGTGAGTATCAGTTTTTCATCGAAGCGAAAAATGAGCAAGGAACTAAGATGGCCATCAAAACAGAATTTGAAGGACAGATCACCGGTGTAAATTATGCTCCGGAAGGGCCAGTCCTATTGATAGGTAATCAAGCGATCCGCCTACGTGATGTTAAGAAAATTGTCGACCCTTCATTGATGAATGCTCCTGCGCGAGCTAGCGAAATTAATCCTGAACTTCAAGCGATGCCGACGGCGCCTCAGCCAGGTGCTGGTGCGGCTCCAGGTGGACCTCAACTTCCTCCGGGAATGCCGGGTCTTCCCGCGATGCCAGGTTTAACGATGACTCCGCCAGCAGGCGCGAGTGGCGCTTCAACGGCGCCAGCGCAGCAATCGCAACCAGCGCAGCCACAACAGGCGTCTATGCAGCAAACTTCAAAAGCCGCTCAACCTAAAAAAGAAGTTCAAGGAGCGCCTCCAGCGCCTCAACGAAGTAAGTTGTTGGATACGGTGGGCTTGTCTAGTGAAATGATGAGCAAGCTGTCTAAAGAAACAAATTAGGACATTGAATGAACCACTGGAAACCTTGCAGCAGTTGTAAGAAAGAGATCGGATTTAATACGAAATATTACGAGTGCAGTGTTTCCACGTGTACCGGCTCACGTACTGGCTATGTATTCTGTTCTGTTCAATGCTGGGAACGTCATGTTCCCGGTGCTAAACATCGTGATGCCGCCGCCGTTGAAAAAAAATCTCCGACTTTAGCCGAATATGAAAAGTCTCAAGACGTTGTAGTTCCTGTTGGTGGACAAAGACGAATTATTTCTTCATCGAATACGTCATCGTCTGCTGTAAGTAAAAAAGATGAAAATGAAATTCTTGTCGTTGTATCAAAAGTAAAAGCTTATATTAAGTCTCAAGCCGATATGAATGTGTCTGACGAGATCATGGACATTTTATCCCATCGAATTCGTTATTTTTGCGATCAAGCTATTAAGCATGCCCAAGCCGATGGACGAAAAACAATTCAAGACAAAGACATGAAAGTTTAACTAAAATCTGTTATTTCTCATAAAATAGTTATTTATTTTAGTGTTCATTAGTCTGCCATTATACTATGCCTATCATTCACTCTTATTTGTCTTGAGGTTTATTTGGAATTACTGAGCGCCATATTATCTGAGAAAAGTGATTTAGGACCACAAGGGCGTGCTAAGTGGTTATCGCGGTTACTATATTGGTTTCAGCGTTCTCGTTCCAGTGATGAGAAAGAAATCAATTGGGAAAAAATCTACACGACGCGTTTGAAATTTATTATTGTTCAGCTTAAAGCGAATCCTGAGTGGCGTGATAGTGTCGAATCTAATTTGCGACAAGTGATCGTCGATTTGCTAACCTCACATCAATTATCTAGCGCTGGTCTTCCCGACGAAGCGAGTTTCTTTCAAGATTTTTTTAATCGTCTTCAAAACAAGATGCTGCCAGATGGTTTATTTCAAAACGATTTGGCTTCGATATTAAAAAACACCTTTGATTCGGATAATGAAATCGTAATGATCGATGCCATCGATGAAGACACGATTAGTGAATTTATTGTAGAGGTGTTTAGAGATAAATCTGATTATAAAACTATCCGGTCAGCCCTAGTTGAATCATTAATTAGAACCAGCATTCAATTAGCGAATAGTTCATTGCTCTTATCTAATAAATTATTTAAGCGTGGTTTTTCTAATTGGGAAAATGCCGAACGAATTTCGAAAAGTATTTTATTCGATTTTGCTGGTGAGAGCGAATCGTTGAATGTGGTTCAGCTAAATGAATCTATCAACGAGCTAGAAAAGGTCACAAACATCATTCAAGAAAATCTAGGTAAGATGGGCGTAGAAATTGAAATCGTTTATACTTTGCAGATTCAGCATAAACGAATCAAGCGTTTAAAGCTTCTAACTAATTTCTTGGATGAAAAACGATCGATCGCCCTAGCCAGTCGTCTGTTCTTTTCAGAGCTGGTCCGAGACGTTTATGAAAGCCGCGGTATCAAAGGATTCTTGGCTACAAATTTAGAATTGCTAGCTAAGCGGGTTGTTCAGGGAAATTCTGTCGTGGGCGAGCATTATGTGGCTAAAACATGGGATGACGTAAGGACGATGTTTTTGTCAGCACTGGGCGGCGGTATGGTCACATCTATGACCGTATTTATTAAACATCTCTTATCTTTTTTAGGTCTTTCTGGATTTTTAAAAGGACTTACTGAGTCCGTTAATTATTCATGCAGTTTCTTGGCCATTCAGCTGGCCGGTTTTACTCTGGCAACCAAGCAACCATCGACGACGGCCGCTTTTCTTGCAAAGACCCTCGAGACATCAACTCGCGAAAGTGGTCTTTCCATATTTTATATTTTGCGCGCCCAAATTGTCGCCGTAATAGGTAATATTGCCGCTGTAGTTCCGATCTGTTTCTTTGCCTCGCTCGCCTTTCAAAAGATGGGACACCCAATGATGAGTTTAGAAGAAGCTCAATCTGTATTTGCTTCGACTCATTTACTGGGACCCACAGTCTTATACGCCTGCTTCACTGGCGTACTGTTGTTTTTATCTAGTTTGATCGCCGGTTGGTTTGAGAATTTCTGTATCGTGACTAGTTTGCCGACTCGGCTTCGTCACAATAGTAAGTTGTCGGCCCTGGTTGGAAAGAAAGCGGCGTTAAGTATTTCAGAATTTATTCGCGAAAACAGTAATGCTTTGGCTGCCAATATTTCCCTTGGTTTGTTGTTAGGGCTGGTACCTCAGTTACTAAAATTTTTCGGTATTCCATTGGAAGCACGTCATGTCACCCTGGCTTCGGGAGCATTTTCTTCTTCGTTGCCGATTATGCTAGATCAAACGGAATATTCTGTCTTTGAATTTGCCAACGCGATTAGTGGTCTTGTTTTGATCGGGTTTTGTAACTTGATCGTCGCATTCTCATTATCCCTGACACTAGCTCTGGCTGCGTCTGAGGGATCTAGAGGCTCTTTGTTGAAATTGATGCGATGGACGGGTAAAACGTTGATTCGTCGACCGTATATGCTGATCTACCCTGAACGAAAAAAGAAAAAGAGCTAGGTTTGTAGCCTAGCTCTTTGAATAGTCTTAGATTAAATTATTTTAGAGTTACTATTTTTGAACGATGTTTCTTAATCCAGAAGAACCATTGGCGCCATAAACCGCCTTTGCGATTCCCGCACACTGAGCTACGGCCGCTGCTACAGTCTGAGCACCGATTTTGCCAAACACGATTTGGCCTTCAGTGAAATCTGGATCGTCATCTAAATGACAATCAGCTACAACAGCGTATTGAGTCACATCAAATTTAGGATTCTTAATTCCCGCAGAGCCGTTAGTTTTGTATGCGGCCGTTGCGATCTGTTTACATTGGTTCATAGCTTCTAGGAAGTCAGACGCCGCGATTTGGCCAACAGCGATTTGTCCTGCTGTGAAATCTGGATCGTCGTCAATCTCGCACGTAGCTTCAACATAATGAGCCGGCTTTTGCACGATAGTTACATTCGAGATACCGAACGAATACTGTGCGGACCCGTTGGCTTTAGCCACCGCTTCGCAATCGGATAAAATCGCACGGATGGAAGAGCCTTTAAGTGTACCGCCACTCATTTGACCCGGCGTAAAATCTGGATCGTCGTCAATTTCGCATTTAGCCGACATGACTACACGGTTATAACTTGGCGGTGGGTAGTTAGGCTCGGTCGGTGGGTATGTTTCGTTTAAAGAATCATTTAGATTCTTTTCCGCCATTGTTAGGCGTCTTTGGATTTGCTGCAATTTGCGAGTAATGTCTTGGACGCTTCCGCCGCGGCCTAAATCAGAAATGGTACGAGTTAGCTCTTGTCGAGCGGCTGAAACTTGTTCAGTACCTTTTTGAACAAGAAAGTCATCGGCAGCCATTGCGCTGAACGCAAATAGGCAGCTAGTTAAAATTAGTGATTTTTTCATTGGTTCCCCCGGGTAAGATAGGTTCGAAATGACTCCGAACCGCTTCTAGTTTTTACAATTTGCAAAGGGTAGACCAATCAAATTTTAGTAAATTAAAATTGACTCATCAGGACGTGCTGGCTAACTAGTAGATATGAAAACTCTAATTCTTTTATTCCTATCTTCCTTTGCGATGGCCGCTCCAAAGTCAATTTGCCCGGCATTCCAACAAACGCTGAATTCACAGTGGCAAGAGCTAACCAAGGAATATAAAAGAGTCGACTCTAGATTTAAAAAAATTGAACCGGGAAATTCTCCGTTCATGATTCCAAATTCTTCTACAGATCTAGTGATCTTGGTTCATGGCTATTTAGGTTCACCGTTTGAAATGAATCGCTTGGCCGCAGGATTAAAAGCCAAAGGATATAGTGTACTAAATGATTTAGTTCCGGGTTATGGTTTTTCAGCTCGTGTAGCTAATCATTACACAGAAGACTACTGGGATCGTTATTTTGATGTTCGCTTTAAAGCGGCCTTTCAATGTTATAAACGCGTCCACATGATTGGCTTTTCCACGGGTGGATTGACTATCCATAAATTTTTGAAAACGAATCCGAAATTAAAAGCGGCTTCTGTGCATTTGATTTCTCCATTTTTTGCACCGACTTTAAAATTTGTGAGCATGTTGACCGAGTGGTTTAGCGTTATCAAAACTGAAGTTTCATTATCCCTTTTGTATTATACAACCTTCGGAGCCAAAGAGTTAAAGATCATGTTGATGTATCCTGATTACTATCTGCAAGATGCGCCGTATTTAAATATGAACGAAATCGTTAAGTCAGGAAAAGAAGTTATGGATATGAAATCGACAGAAAAAAATATGTCACCGGTAACTTTGTATGCAACTAAAAAAGATTTAGTGATGGATTTTGATGTGACGACTCGGCTCGTAAATCGTGATTTTGTGAATCCTCGTTTAGTTGATTACTCACAAACCGAAGCTCCTCACCATCTTTTCCGTCATGAAGTCAGCGAAGTTGCTCTTAAATTCGAAAAAACACTGCTAGGCGCATTCTGAACTGCACCTAAAGCCAGTGAAATTTTGCCACCAGTTGGCCGTATTTTAAGTTTTAGACTAGATTTTAAAGATAATTCTTGCTGGACTTGAAAACCACTCTCCAAATCTGTGATGATGAATGTATGGACGTAAAGAAAATGAATACTTTAGACTCCGCAATAAAGGGAACTGGTTTTCCTTCGGGCGGTATTGTTCAGGGTGGTTCACTTCCGTCTCCAGGACCTTCGTTCAAAGATACGTTGAAAGAAGCATCCGCGGTTGACTTGAAGAAAGTGGCAAATGATGCCGGTCTAGGCGAGAAGGGAATTAAGTTCTCTAATCACGCGATCGAGCGCATGCAGTCTAGGGGAATTTCATTTAAGGCGGACGATATGACCAAATTAAATGAAGCTGTAGATCGCGCCGCAAGTAAAGGCAGCAAAGACTCACTGATCTTGATGAATGATTCAGCTTTGATCGTGAGTGTGAAAAATCGAACCGTTGTCACAGTAATGGATAAGACCGCACTGAAAGAAAATGTGTTCACGAATATCGACAGCACGATTGTGATGTAAATGTTCGGCAAGATTAAGTACTAAACCTTAAATTCTCGAATAGAATTTAAGGATGTAAAAAAACAGGGCTGGTCCTCTTTGAGGGGGCCCTCCAAAACTCCCGAGTTGTATACTTGGGAAATTAATTTGATCCAGGCAGGATGCTTGGGTCTAACGAAAATGACATGGAGGTCATAATGGGTATTCTATCGTCTCTCTACACAGGCGTATCCGGTTTAACAGCACAAGGTGAAGCGTTAGGGGTAATTGGTGATAATATCGCCAACGCCAACACTATCGGTTTCAAAGCCTCTCGTGCAGAA
>CAZCHT010000173.1:0-9895 GCA_964498705.1 uncultured Bdellovibrio sp.
GATAAGCAGGGCAATAAACCAAAAGATTATTCTGGCAGCCCGAAATACAAACCGCGTGATTTTAAAGGCGAGCTAACTAAAGAAAACGTATCAAAAATCTTTGGCGAGATTTCGCAGCAAGAGAAAAAAATGAGAGCCCAATTTTCAAAACAGAATCAGACCAAGGAATCACCACGTGACAAAGATTGGTAATTTAATAGTCTTACTTTTTATATTTGCAGCCTCATTCGGAGTTTCGGTCGCTCATGCGCAGATCGTTGTTCAGGCCGAACTGTTGACGGATAAGATTGGCGTCGGTCAATTTGTTAACTTGGAACTACGAATCAGTTCTCAAGGTGAAGTTAAAATCGAAGAACCGGTGGCGCCGGGATTTGATGGCTTGCAAGTTCGCAACACCAACCAAAGTACGCAGATCTCTACACGCATGCAATCCGGTGCGAACGGTATGGAATACAGCACTCAAAAAACTACGACGTTCACATATCGTCTGCAGGCCGTATCTGCCGGGAAGAAAGTGATCAAGCCTTTTTCCGTTGTTGTTGATGGCAAAGAATATAAAACAGAAAGCATTCCGATAACTATTTCGGCTAAGCCAGTCCAGCAGCCTCATTCCGATCCGACGGAAATCTTTGGCAATAACGAAGACGATCCCTTTGGCCAAATGGATAAGCTCGAGGAAGAAATGTTCAAGCAGCTCATGCATGGGCGAAATCTTCCGTCTCAGCAGGGTGGCCCACAAGGCGCTCCTCAGGAAGATGAAAATCCAGCATTACAAAAGGAACCGGCCTTCAGGTCAACACCAACAAATAATAACGAAGCGTTCTTCATACAAGTCGAAGTCGATAAAACGGAAGTTTACGAAGGCGAACAAATCGTTGTCAGCTGGTACTTGGTAACCCGCGGGCAACTCGAGAGCCTTGATCGCACAAAATTCCCAGATCTAAAAGGTTTCTGGAAAGAAATCATCGAAGAGGTTCCTGCGATTCAGTTCTATCAAGAAGTCATCAACGGCGTTCCATTTAAGAAAGCTTTGCTGGCACGGCATGCCTTATTCCCGTTAAAATCAGGCGATACAGTGATTGATGAATTTAAAATTAAATCTAAAGTTCGTCTGCCTAATCAAAACTTTGGTTTTAACTTAGGCAAAGTCTACGAATACACTAAATCATCTCAACGCGTGAAAATTAAAGTTAAGCCTCTACCACCAGAAGGCCGTCCCGCATCGTTCAGCGGCGCTGTTGGTAAGTTTAAAGTCAGTTCGCAAATTGAAGGCAGTCAGCCGGTGGCCAATCAGCCGATGAAATTCAAATTGAAATTTGAAGGATTTGGAAACGCCAAAGGTATCGAGCTTCCCGGAATCCAGTGGCCCGAAGGCATCGAAGTTTTTGAAGTTCGCAATGAAGCCAAGTTTTTCAAAAACGGACAGAGCTACAAAGAATTTGAAATCATTTTAATCCCTCGCAAAGACGGCAAGATGGTATTGCCCGCGATTGAAATGGGATATTTTAATCCCGAAACGGGCAAGTACGATGTTCAACGTTCGATGGAAATTCCTATCGAAGTTTTGCCCGGCGATAAAGCCAGCGTAACGGAAACATATAAAACCCAGGCCGGGAAATCCGCGCCCGTAGTTAATACTCTGACACTACCGTCAGTGATAGCTGAAATGGATTCCTACAATCGATCACCACTGCAAAACCGCATGATCCTGTGGTTCGTGGTTTTTGGATTAATATTAGTCTCTATGGTGACTTATTCCGCGATGGCTTTTGGCTGGCGCCAATCGAGCCGAGACCTGAAAAAAGAACTGGCTAAAAAATTCGCCAGTGTCGAGAAGAAAATGGGCTCTAAAGCCGGTAAATTAGATAAAGACACGTTCATCGAAATTACGAATATTTTTTATTTTGTGTTGGGTGAATTGGCGGGCGAAGGCGGCGGATCATTAGAGATTCGTAAACTTCTAGATAAAATGCCAACGAACATTCGCCGGGATTATGAAAAAGATATTTTAGTTCTGTTTGAATACTTTCAAACGCTGAGTTTTGCTCCGGATGAATTAATTGGAAAACTAAAGAACCCGACTGATATTAAAAATAATTTCGAGAAGATGAAAATCGTTCTCTTTAAAAGCTTGGAAAAATAAATGAAATTACTAGCTGTCGTTCTAATGACTATCGCCGCCCAGGCGGAGGTAGTCGAACTTTCATTCCCAAAGGATTTGAAAAAATACAAATTTGAAAACGTATATGAGGATCCTAAGTTAAAAGGCCAACTGTCGGCATGGCGACGTTTTGAAATAGATAAGAAATATAAAGAATGTATTACTAAAGGTCCGTCGCTAGTCGTAAAAAACAAGTTGATCGACGGTTGGATTTTTAGCGTTTGGTCGAACTGCGTATTTAAAGGCATGGATGATAAGTTTGACAAGAAAGTCGTTCAGACATTTTTGGATAACATAAAACTTCATAACGCCCGAGTTTTAAACGGTCCTTGGCGCAGCGGTATTGTGGCCCAAACTCAAAAGATCATTGGCCTTGCGACGGCCGCGATTGAAAAAGATCCCAAAAAAACGGCAAAGTTGAAAGCTAAGCTGATCAGTTTTCTAGAGATGGACGAAGTTTATCACAATGTCGATATCAAACGCTGGTACCAAGCACAGCTAGATTTAAAACAACCGACGATGACCATGGCACCACGAAGCAAGATTGGTCTTGATTCTACGCCGGCCGAAGACACCAGTGGCTTTAAAAAGATTATGAGCCTTGAAGATGCCGCAGCCGCCGTCGATCTAGGAAAAACAATTGTGCAGATCGAATCTGTGTTTGATTCGATGAAATCCGTTTATAGAAAAATGGATTACAAAAAACTAGCCGACTTGGGCCCACGTTTAGAGAGTTATTTTAAAAACTCGGAACTGTATCGTGATTATGCCATGATGCTAGGCCGTTCATTTGAATTTACGGGCGAGTATGGCAAATCGTTAGATTATTTTAAGATCGTTTTAAATTTCTACGTCGATAGCGCCGATTTTGAAGAAGCTTTGTTTCGCGCCGGCATGGTGTGTTTGCGAAAAGGCGACTACACGGATGCACAAAAATATTTTCAGCGCCTAGTACAAATGGATCGCGACAAGTACGACATCACAGGACGCTATTGGTGGCTGCGCACATTGCAATACAACAAAGATGCCCGCGAGCTGGATGAAAAAAATAAATTTGCGAATGATTTTCCATTTTCCTATTACGGTCTGCGCATCAAAGCCGAACTTAACGACGGAAAATTAAAAGCCACTAAAGGCAGCGCCATGCCGGCAATTAGTTGGGCGCTGACAGGAAAATCAGTGGAAATCTGGAATCGATTCGTTAAACTCAGCGAACTGGGTTGGGTCCTTGAAGCGCAAAGTGAAATGCAAAATTTTCCATGGCCGACAAATCCATTGAAAGTTTTTTACTTGTCGATGGTATTATCCCGCGCGGGTTTACATCCATTGACAGTGAAGAATGTAACACCGTTGTTAGAATCCTATAACGAAGTGCGATCAATCGATGCTATTAAGGAGATTTATCCAAAGACGTATTTAAATTTAATCGTAAAAGAAAAAGATAAATACCCTCTGCATGAACATATTATTTTAAGCCTGATTCGCCAAGAGAGTTCATTCGGATTAAAAGCCTTGTCGACATCGCAAGCTGCGGGATTGATGCAAATGATTCAACCGACAGCAATGGAAGTCGCCGATCGACTGAAAATGAAAATCGATTTCCCCGAAGATTTATATCGCCCAGAAATTAACATTCCGATGGGGGTGTTCTATATTCACCAAGTGATAAAAGAAATGAGCTACCACATCCCCTTGGCCCTAGCGGGTTACAACGCAGGACCGCATAAAATCCGAACTTTCATCAATCAGAGGGACATTACGAAGAAAATCTTTGAAACCGTCCAGGACAAAGATTATCCAGGAATGGAGGATTTGTGGATTGATGAGCTACCGTGGGCTGAAACCACGGGATATGTTAAATCTATACTGCGTAACACCCTGATTTATGAATTAATCGCCAAAGGGGAGTTCCAATATAGACCCGACTTCTGGCGAGATTTTATCCTAAAATAATCCTACAGTTTTTCTGACTAAATAACCTAATTCGCGCGTTGAAATGAGCCTGATTTTTGATAATCTAAGTTTCAACAAAGGATACATATTATATGCAAAGATGGACCCGCAAACTGAGCGTACTGCTTTTGAGTATAGCATTTTTGTCTAGCTGTGCTCATACTTCGAACAAAGCAGAAAACAACGCTATTCCGACAGATCCTACCAATGGTCCAGCCACGGCGACTACAAATGTAACCGGTGATGGCAATGCGCCAGCTCCCACATTAGAGTCATTCCATTTACAGGAAGATAAACCGTCGAATGATAAAGTTTCCGAATTTGACGAAATCCCAAGTGAAGTAAACCCATTGGTTGAAAAATGGATTGGTTATTTTCAAGGCAAAGGCCGAGGCCATATGGAACGCTATTTAGCGCGTTCGGCTCGTTATGAAAAACTAATGAAGAAAGTTTTGCGCGACAATAAATTACCAGAAGATTTATTCTATATCGCTTTGATTGAATCGGGTTTCAGTGCGCGCGCGACAAGCCATGCATCCGCAGTGGGTTACTGGCAGTTTATTCGTGGAACGGGTAAACGTTATGGTTTAGAGATCAACAAGTTTGTCGATGAACGTCGCGATCCAGAAATTGCTACGCAAGCCGCAGCTGACTATTTCAAAGCTCTGTATTCTATGTTCGGGTCTTGGTATTTATCAATGGCGTCGTACAACGTCGGTGAAGGTAAAGTTAAACGGGAAGTGAATCGCTTGGATACTCGTGATTTCTGGGAAATCGCAAAGAAAAAACGTTTACCTCGTGAAACTGTGAACTACATTCCTAAATATTTAGCAGCGCGATTGATTGCTAAAGATCCAGATAAATACGGTTTCGGTGAAATTGATTATTTACCACCGATCGAATTCGATACTGTGAAATTGACCGAACCTTTGAATTTAAGGATCATGTCTGAAAAAATGAGCTTAAATTACGAAGACTTCAAAGCCTTGAATCCAAAATTTAAAGGTGAAATCGCTACATTATCAAATAACGTATTAAGCATTCGTATTCCTGTTGGGACAACAGACGCAGCGAAATTAGCAGCGAACGAAAGTAAGGTAGATAAAGTTGAATTCGTAGCTGATGCGGGTGACACTCAAGAATACCGCATCCGTCGCGGTGATTCGTTGTACACAATCGCTCGTAAGTTCCGCACCACAGTAGCCTACCTTCGCGACTTAAATGACATCCCAAGAAAGAAGCGTTTGAAAGTGGGATCTCGAATCTCTGTTCCTGATCGCACATCGCGTGTTGCAAAATCGAACTACAAAACACCGGCGCCGGCGACAGCAACCGTTAGCTCAGCAGATAGTAAGGTGGAAAGCAAATCATCGGCGTCTCCGACAATGGCGACGGGAACAGCATCTGCTGAAAAAACTGAAGCCACTGTTTCTGTGCAAGATGGAATTTCAAAATTCTACATCGTACAATCAGGCGATTCTTTGTTTAGCATCGCGATGAAATACAACACAACTGTTGATAGCTTGAAAAAATTAAATGCTATCCGCCGCGGTCGTATTTTAAAAGTGGGCGCAAAAATTCGTCTGCCAGCTGATGTTTCTGATAACAAAGAGGACCAGCAAACTAAAAAGAATCAGAACTCTCAGGATTCAACTCAAAAGAAAATCAACAAAGGTAAACGCCAAATCGCTGTTGCTAGAAACTCGGTGGTAGTGAAAGCTAAATCTAAAAAAGCAGCGAAGAAAACATACCATATTGTTAGACGTGGTGAGAATTTAGAAAAAATCGCGGATAGATACTCAATTGATGTCGCGGACATCAGATCAAAAAATAAAATCAGAAATTCATCGAAGATCCTTGTTGGTCAACGAATCATGATACCTACAGTGAATTAGAAAAAAAAGAAGCTAGAAGTCATCCTCAATGATGTTCTTCTAGCTAAGGGGAATGAAACCAATCCATGAATATATTTGATCTTCCTTCCATTTGACACCTCGAATTTCCCTCGGGTACTTACCTTTGGTAGCTGGCAGACAAGGCTTTTACACCGTAGTCCCTCTAGCTTTGCGTCCCTCGCTTTCGCGAAGTTTGCCTTGGGCAAAGAAAGGATAAACTAACGTTTATCAACCTTTAGGAAACCTCCTTTGATAAATTAGTTGTTGTACAAGATCCTTTTGCTTTTCAGTCCAACTTCCTTGCTGGATATGATCTAAGTCTAGGTTGAAATAGAAAAAATATCCAGTAAAATCAATAGTTTGTATCATTCTGATAACTTTGTTGATAGTCGTCTAATCGGTCGACAGTTTTTCGTTTCAGGTTGAAACATTTTTGAATCAAATCGAATTCAATTGAAGAGCTATTTGTTGAACCAGCTGAACACTGATGCTTAAGCCGCTGGTTGTGGTTGCTTGCGGAATTTCTGTACGGTCGTGACCACAAGAAAGCAAATCAGGCCAACGATAGCACCTACAACACCGTCAAACAAAACTCCGACTGCGGTGTTGGTAGCAACTTGTTCTGATAGATGATGGACCCATGGCAATCCGTGAGTGAAAATCCCACCGCCGACTAGGAACATCGCTGCGGTTCCTGCAATGGATAAAAACTTCATCAGGATCGGTGCGAACTTCAACATTCCAGTGCCTAGAGCTTTTTTGAAACCTGGTGCTTTTGCCTGAGTCACTAAATGCAAACCGATATCATCAATTTTTACGATGAACGCAACAAGGCCGTATACTCCGATTGTCATTATGAGCGCGATTCCTGATAGCACGGCGGCTTTTACGCCCAGTGAAGATTCTTGAACTGTGCCCAAAGTGATCGCGATAATTTCCGCCGATAAAATAAAATCCGTGCGTACAGCGCCGGTGATTTTTTCTTTTTCAATTTCAATTAATTTTTCGGGAGTCAGGGCTAGATGTTCTTTGTGAGTTTCAATGTGTTTCTTTTGATCGTCTTTAGAATGAAACAGAACATGCCAAACTTTTTCAAATCCTTCGAAACACAAATACGCACCACCAACCATTAATAGCGGCGTAACGAGTGAGGGCATGAAAACACTGATGGCTAGTGCTGCGGGAACTAAAATGACTTTGTTTAGAAGCGAGCCTTTGCAGACTGCCCACACGATAGGTAATTCGCGATCGGCACTAACACCAATAACTTGTTGGGCATTCAAGGCAAGGTCATCACCTAATACGCCGGATGTTTTTTTTGCGGCGACTTTGGTGAGTACAGACACGTCGTCTAAAACTGTTGCGATATCATCTAGTAACATCAGAAAACTTGAAGCCATAACCGTCCTTTGCTATCCCGATCATAGTGTAGCGGTGGTAAAGGCTTCAAGATAAATTTTATGGTTTCGTTCTGGAACTAGCGCGCTCTTCTTTGTAGATATCTAAAAGAATTTCTACCAGGTCAAATGGTCGTTCGCTAGGCAGGAAATGACTTGCTTCTGTTCCCGTCTCTCTGTCCGTAGTTAACTCGATAGGTTTTGTACTGATTTGATCAATGATAGCTTTAGAGCCGGTTTTATTAATTAACTTGTCCGAATCACCAAAGATCATAATTGTTTTAGCCTTCGCTATGTCAGATAGGTGCGAAATTTTGTAATTTTTTCCGCTGCTAACTAAACCAAATCCGTTATCGTATTCACTTAGAGATAAGCTTTTGTCATACAGTGGGGCATTCTCAAAACCGTGGCGACTGGTATCCGTACCTGTTAAACCGTCGGCAATTTCCATCGTGGCTTCTGCCAAAAACATGCGAGTTACTTCTTCAGCGAGCTCAATCCCAACATCTGCTTTTGATTTAGCAGATTGGTGGTTAGTAACCGTGTTGCGCAAAAACGGATTTGAAATTCTATTTGTTTGTTTACGCAAAATATTACGCATTTGATTGGCGAAATATTCTGTAAAGTGACCTAAACCGGGGATAAAGAAAAATGGGTTGTAGATTTGCTTGTCTACGATTTCATCCACTTTCCAACTGTCATATCCATTTGAAGAAACGTGTTTGATAAGTTGCTTGTCGAATTCACCCGTTGCTAGGGCTAATGAAGTTACCGCAAATCCACGTGAGTGACCTAATAATATAAATTTCTCGTTTTTACGAATCTCGAGTCTTAAAACTTCTGCTAGAGCTAGACCGTCTTCGACTGGGCTCGGTGCTTTTAGATAACGGTTACGAGTTTTCATTGTATGTAATAGTGTATGACCGGCATTGGCGCCATCCATTCCGATAACACGGAAACCCATGGCAACTAGTAGACGGGTCATAGACGAGAAATAAATCGCAGACTCAGCAAAGCCATGTTGCAAAACGATTGTCGATTTGTATTTGCCATTCTGTGGCTCTAGAACATGGTAACTGACGGTATATTTAGTGCCCGTTATTGTTTTTCGTTCGAATGTTTTTTCTTCATATTTGTAAGCAACGGTAGTATTGTTTTCAATCATTTTTTTCCAACGTTCTGGAACCACAACTTCTTTTTTTTCTTTGAAGAAACTCGGCAGACTCCAATCGTCTTTGCGCACGCGCTGCGGAGCAACTTCGGCCAGAGGAGCTGTTTCAATAAGAGGACGATAACTTTTGTCATAGAACCCTATGCAGGCATCCGGAGACGCTGCTAGAGCTGAATAACTAATAGTAAGGGCCGACACAACAAGTAGAATAGTATTTTTAGCTAGAGTTTTCATAGTAGTCTTATCAATTACAATATAGGGTCCAAGATGCCGATTGGAAATCGGCATCTAATGCGGGTAAAATAGTTCTGGCGGTTATGAAAGCCTTGAAAACATTGAGTTTTTGCTACTAAATGACGAAAAAGGCCGACGATGGGACAATCAAAGTTTTTACTCTTGTAGGTTCTTAGTAAACGTAGTGAGCCAGGTGGCCCATTGTTCCTGGTTCTTCCAATATATATAGAGAGAGTGCTGCCAGAAACCTTTCTTAGGGCCCGATCGTGTGACAAGACCCTGTTCCATCGGTTCATTCATATATGAGATGGGCAAGAAGGCGATGCCGTAGCCATCAATAACTGAGCGAACAACAGACGAAATAAAATCAGACTCAATAATAGGCCGGTAGTTATTTTTAGGTAAGCTACTGAGATAGTCTTCGGTCTCGTCACGCAGAATAGTTTTTTTACCTGGTAGAATAATGTTATCTTCATTAGCTTTGTGAACTTGTGACTGAAACAAGTTCACGGCCATGCTGAGTTCATCAAACATTGACCAGTTTTGAAACTGAGGTATGCGACGATCCGTGATTAGCAGATCGGCATGAGATAAAATTTCAGCTTCGTCGTCATCTAGTTTACTCACCCGAAATAATTCAATTTTTAAATTTGAGTTTCTTTTTTTTTCTGTTTGAAAAGCGGTTTCTAAAAACAGTGACGGTTCAACAGTGGCTGAAACAGCGATTCTTAAATTTTTTGAATTATCTTTTTCGTTAAAGCGCGAGACCAGCTCGTTAGTGCTTTGAAACAAGCGCGCCGTTTGTGCATATAATCGCTGGCCGCGGTCGGTAAGGACGATGTTACGGCCCTTTTTTTCAAATAATTTAAATCCTAACTGCTGCTCTAAAGTCTTGATTTGAATGCTTAGAGACGGTTGAGACAGTCTTAGGTGCTCTGCCGCTTTTGTTACACTGTTAAAGCGGGCGACCTCGTAGAAGTAATATATGTGATTATAGTTAATCATTTTGTTTTAAGCTACCTGACCGTAACATAGAAGTAAATACATTTAAATTTTAAATGATAAGTATATAAAATATATATTT
>CAZCHT010000174.1:0-9892 GCA_964498705.1 uncultured Bdellovibrio sp.
TGTGCAAATACAGAAGCTGAAGCCAAAACTGTTGCTAATACTGTTACTAATTGTTTCATGTTATCTCCTTAATTAGATAATTATTTATTTTTATTTCTTTACCAAACTCTAGTGTTTCTTCTTACTTAATGATCTGATGCCTGCGCTAAAGCGATATAAACCATTGATAGCAGAGTGAACACAAACGCTTGGATAAAACATACGATAAGGCCCAGGATATAAAATGGGATCGGAATCAAGATAGGATACGGAACGATATTCAAGAATACCGATAGTACCGTGTGATCACCAGTCATAACGTTGGATAGACGTAAACCTAAAGTTAACGGACGAATAAAATGTGCTACTAGCTCGATGACTAACATCAAAGGAGCTAACCACCAGATTGGACCCAAGAAATGCGCGAAATAATGAGAGCCGCCTTCTTTAACTCCAACAAAGTTATAAGAAAGAAACGAAAACACACCAAACGCAAATGCTGTGTTGATGTTTTCAGTTGCTGGCGTCATGCCGGGAATAACCCCAATTAAATTGTTCAAGAAAATGAAACCAAAAAGAGCAGAAAAATAAGGAACGTACTTGCCGCCATTTTTTCCGATGATTGATAAAGCTAATTTGTGGATGAATTCAACATTCACTTCGAACAAAGCGCGTAGCGAAAGTTTTCCGGCTGGAACTAGAGCTTGTTCGCCTTTGCCCAATTGAGCTTTAGCGATTAATCCCATTGTTAAGCTGGCCACGCTTGCGATTCCCAAAGTAGCTATGTGAGCATTTTCGTGTCCGACTGCGTACTGTGTCCAGTTGAATGACATTAACTTCCTCTATTCTTTTGAGTTAATTTTGCTAAAATTCCGCCCAACATCAGGGCCGCCGGGTTTATTAACACGCCTAATACTAAGGCGTTCTGATCAACCCATTTTACCTGCGGTATTTGCGAGAAAATTAAAATCAAAATTCCGTATTTAATTACAACAACACTAATAGAGGGGGCAACTCTTTTTTTGTAAAAAATGAAAACCCACGCCAGAGCTAAAACCCAGAAATTAACTAAGGAAATCGCGCTTCCGCAAGCAATAGAAAGCCACTTAAGTGGCCAAATCATACCCGCCAAAACAGTGAGTAAAACTTGGGCCCCAGTAATCCAAAATATAAAACGAATTGCTAACACAGCCCTGATGTACCCTAAGTTCGCTTGTTTTCCAAGTCATTTCAATGTTTTACCTATGGCCTTAGATGCCTTCCTTTTTTATATGTATAAACCCAGTTCATTGGCAGGAGTAATGAAATTAGGTACGTTGAACGGGTATGAAAACGCCAATTACCATTCTCCTATTCTCATTACTTTTATCACTTAATTCTTTGGCTCAGTCGTTTTACTGTGTACTTAAAACAAAAGCCGAAGGCCATTTAATAGCACCTACTCTAGTCACTAAGGGGGCTGCTCTATCAAACGGTGCTTTGTCACAGTACCTGGTTCAAACCTATGGCCCAGCAACAATCCTTGGGCTAGAGACTCATCGCCTGGATTATAAAAAGGCGTATTCACTAGATTTTAAGGCAGATTTACGAGGCGCTGTGCAGTTTTTCCGAGTTAACTTCACTAAATCTACAGGTTTAGTGGTGACCGTCGCTTCAGAATCTGACCGGTTAGATACTCGATATGAATTTATTGAGGCTAAATCGAACCCATCAACGATTTCTATTGCTCACCGCAATGGTTGGACGACTGAAATCGCCTGCATGCCCAACTAAATATTTTCTGATTTTTGCTTCTCTGTTTTTTTAAGCATGTACACAAGCTGAACCATCCAGCCAACAAGGGATAACAAGATCAATCCAGCCACCCAGAGGCCTTTGGTTGCTTTTATTTGCTCTAAATACTCACCCGCATAGACGCTAACCACAATCAAACCCACAAGCTCAAATCCGACTCCCGCAAAGACAATATATTTATTCATTTTCTATGCAATCCCTTCGCGCCTGGCTGATTTTTAATACGTTCATTGATACGCTTAATTCGAAGCTCAATATATTCTTTGGGTGAATATTTATTTCTAAGAGTTTCTAGTATCTGAATGGCTTCTTTGTATTGAAAATTTTCTTCGTAGCAAACAGTCAGGGTCAGCGCTACGTTTTCTTTATCCGATTTTTCAGGAAATTTTTTGAGAAGCTCTGTGAAAACAACAATGGCTTTTACGAACGATTTCTGTGCGACGTAGATGTTTCCCTGAAGTAGCTGAGTATCGAATTGCAACTCATCAGAAATTTTTAAACGAATAATTTCACCAATTTCACTTAAGGCCTGATTGAATTGATTTAAATAATAGTTCGCTCGTGAAATCGCTAGCTTATAGGTCGCTATTTCATAATCTTTGTCTGACATCTGCAATAGCTTATAAAATTCGATAATAGACTGTGGATAATTCTGTAGAGAATCGAAATAAAGGTACGCAATTTCCTTCTGAGATTTATTTCTTTCTTCAGAACTATCAGAGTAAAGCACCATGTGGCGGTAGAATCTAATGGCCGTATTGAAATCTTTTTCTAGGTAGTGGGCCACGCGAGCCGCTTCCCTGGCTGATTTCAGAGCCCAAATAGATTCGGGCGCAACTTTGATCGCGTTGTCAAAATGTACAATGGCCGCTTTGTATTCTTTGCTAGAGACACCGCTTTCACCTCGCTGAAATTCTTTTTTTTCAGGAGGTGAGCAGCTCACTAGCGCAAAGATCAATCCAACCAGAATAAATTTAAACATCTATACTAGTGTTTATTTTCCGGTGCTGGAGTGGCTTCCGTTGGTTCTTCTAATTGGTCGATAACAGCAAATCCCGATACGACTTCGTCTTTATCGTCTAGATTAATCAAACGAACACCTTGAGTATTGCGTCCAATTACAGAGATGCCGCCGATAACCATACGAATCACTTGGCCCTTATCCGTCGATATCATCAAATCTTGAGTATCTTCAACTTTTTTAGTTCCGATAACAACGCCAACTTTATCCGTCGTTTTTTGTGTGATAATACCTACGCCGCCGCGACCTTGAGTGCGGTATTCTTCTAGGCTAGTGCGTTTACCGTAGCCTTTTGAAGTTACCATTAAGATCGTCGATTTCGTATTTCTCTCTAGAACTGTCATCGCCACAACCGCATCATCTTTTTCAAGAGTGATACCTTTTACGCCTCGAGCACTACGACCCATAGCGCGCACATCTGATTCGTCAAAACGAATCGACATACCTAATTTTGTTGCGATGAAGATATCTGATGTACCATCAGATATCTGCGCATCGATAACGCCATCTTCAAGATCAGTAGTTAAAGCAATGATACCGTTAGTTCGTGGATTAGAGAATGCATCCAAAGATGTTTTCTTGATAACACCTTTTTCAGTTAACATAACCACGAATTTATTTTCTGAGAATTCTTCTACTGGCAGAATCGCGCGTACACGCTCGTTAGAGTCGATTTGTACCACATTGTGAATCGCTTTACCTTTAGACGTTCGGCTACCTAGAGGCAGTTTATGAACTTTACACCAGTAAACTTTACCTTTGTCAGTGAAGACAAGAAGCATTGTTTTAGTTGAAGCCGTAAAGATATCTGTCACGTAATCTTCTTCTCGCGTCTCCATTCCCTTAGAACCTTTACCACCACGTTTTTGCGTGCGGTATTCATCGGTAGGAATACGCTTGATGTAGCCAGTGTTCGTGATCGTCACAACCACTTCTTCGTCAGCAATTAAATCTTCGTCTTCGATGTCATCAAGATTGCCGTCAAGCTGAGTGCGACGTTTATCAGAATATTTAGTTCTGATTTCTTCAAGTTCGCCCACGATTAATTTGTAAATTTCATTCACATCGCCAAGGATGAATTTCAACCATTCGATGTGTTTTATTAATTCAGCTAGTTCGTTAAGAATCTTATCACGCTCTAAACCAGTTAAGCGTTGTAATCTCATTTCCAAAATTGCAACGGCTTGACGTTCAGAGAATTCAAACTGAGTCATCAAACGCTCGCGAGCAATCGCGGCCTCAGAAGACCCACGGATAGTGGCGATTACGGCATCGATATGATCTAAAGCTTTTTTCAAGCCTTCAAGAATATGCGCCTTTTCTTGTGCTTTCTTTAAATCGAATAAACATCTACGAGTTACGACTTCACGGCGATGATCAACGAAGGCTTCTAACATTTGTTTTAAATCGAATGTTATTGGTTGATTCTTTTTATCAAGAGCGAGCATGATTATACCGAAGCTCACTTGCATTTGTGTGTATTTATATAAACGATTTAAAATTACACTCGCGTTTTCACCGCGCTTTAACACGATCAAGATACGCATGCCTTCACGAGACGACTCATCGCGGATATCGGAAATACCTTCGATTGTTTTTTCGCGAACAAGGTCAGCAACGCTTTCAATAAGTTTTGCTTTATTTACTTGATATGGAATTTCAGAAACGATGATTTCTTCGTGATCTTTTTTAGTCACGATTTCAGCTACTGCTTTAATTGTAATAATTCCGCGACCTTTTTTGTACGCTTGAATTACACCTTCACGGCCCGCAATTACGCCGGCAGTAGGAAAATCCGGTCCGGGAATTTTAGCGATTAAATCATCAATAGTACATTTTGGATTATGAATTAAATGGATGCAACCATCGATCACTTCGCCCAAATTGTGAGGCGGAATATTTGTCGCCATACCAACCGCGATACCAGATGAGCCATTCACCAATAAACATGGAAATTTCGCTGGTAATACGAGCGGAATTTCTAATGAGTCATCGTAGTTCGGTCCAAATGCTACCGTTTCTTTATCGATATCTTCTAATAACTCTTCCGCCAAACGAGTCATACGAATTTCCGTATACCTCATCGCCGCTGGAGAATCGCCATCAATCGAACCAAAGTTTCCTTGGCCATCTTCAAGCGGGTAGCGAAGTGAAAACTCCTGAGCCATACGAACGATAGAATCGTAAACAGCCGTATCACCGTGTGGATGGTACTTACCGATTACGTCACCAACCACGCGGGCTGATTTTTTGTACGGTTTATCATGAGTGTTACTCATTTCATGTTGTGCAAATAAAATACGTCTGTGAACTGGCTTTAATCCATCACGAACGTCAGGCAAAGCACGACCAACAATAACTGACATCGAATATTGTAAGTACGCTTCACGCATTTCTTTATTTATATCAATGGTAGAAATCCCTTTTTCCATTTCCATAAACACCTCTTCCAAGTCTCCTTCTCGAGACCCCTATTATAAAAATTCTAGTTTCTAACTATACGTCCAAGGCTCTAGCTAACAACGCATTGTCGTGGATAAACTGTCTGCGTGGTTCAACTTGTTCGCCCATTAAAATACTGAAGGTTTCATCTGCCGCTACCGCATCATTTACGGTCACTTGTAATAGTCTTCTATTTTCAGGATTTAAAGTGGTGTCCCAAAGCTGCTCTGGGTTCATCTCTCCTAATCCTTTATAGCGCTGAATGTAGATTCCTTTTTTAGTGGATTCCATCATCTGTTCATAAAATTCTTTGTAGTTATCAAATGATAATTCTTCGTTACCAATTTTTACATTAATCGGTAATAGCGAATACCCTTGGATAGTCTGCCAAATATTTTTTAATTCCGTCATCAACGCTGACGTCACAAGTTTCAATGAAACTTCAGATTGTTTTTTATCCGCGTACTTGTGTGTTGTTAATTCGTAGTAGTTCTCAGCTTCAGTAGCGCCTTTAACCAATCTAGACTCAATTTCCGTAATCCCTAACTGAGGATTACTGATTGTCCAAGCTTTGTAGTCTTCAAAAAGCGCTGGGTATTTATCTAAATCTAATAATTTCTTTTCCCAATCAGATACTTTAGAAAGAAGGAAATAAATAAACTCTGGATCATACTTAGCGGCACTTGTTTTTAGTAACTGAGTTAATCTTTGAATACTTAATATAAATTTCTTCATATCTTCTGGAGCTAAGGTCTTATCCAAAAGTTTAAATCCCGATAATCCAAGATTTAATAAGTATTCAGTCAATGCGTTGTCATCCTTAAGGTACGTTTCAGACTGACCTTTTTTCGCGCGGTACAAAGGTGGTTGAGCGATATAAATATATCCGCGTTCAAGCACTTCGGGCATTTGGCGATAGAAGAATGTCAAAAGTAGGGTACGGATATGTGATCCATCGACGTCCGCATCGGTCATGATAATAATTTTGTGATATCGAATTTTATCTACACTTACATTTTCTTTTCCGATACCTGTTCCAAACGCAGAAATCATCATTCTGATCTCGTCATTCGATAACATTTTATCAAAACGTGCTTTTTCTACGTTAAGAATTTTACCTTTCAAAGGTAAAACCGCTTGAGTTTTACGATCACGTGCCTGCTTTGCTGAACCGCCGGCAGAGTCACCCTCAACCAAGTACAATTCACATAGTGCGGGGTCACGTTCTTGGCAGTCCGCCATTTTTCCAGGTAGAGATCCACCATCAAGTGCTGATTTACGACGAGTTAATTCACGCGCTTTTCGAGCGGCTTCACGAGCCCGGGCGGCATCTGCACATTTTTGGATAACTTGTTTAGCTACACTTGGATTTCGATCAAACCAATCTTTTAGTTTTTCATTCACTAAAGATTCAACAATACCTTTTACTTCGGTGTTACCAAGTTTAGTTTTTGTCTGACCTTCAAACTGAGGTTCACGAACTTTAACAGAAATAACGGCCGCAAGACCCTCGCGAATATCTTCACCCTCAAGATTCTCTTTCAAATCTTTTAGTAAACCTTTTTCGGTAGCATAAGCGTTAGTTGTTCTAGTTAATGCCGAACGGAATCCCATCAAATGAGTGCCGCCTTCATGTGTATTAATATTATTGCAATAAGTGAAAACCGATTCCGCATAGGAGTCATTCCACTGAGCCGCAATTTCAACTTCAACAGTATCTTTTTCGCCTTTGAAATAAATAACTTCGCTATGGGCTGCTTTTTTAGATTGATTCATATAACTAACAAATTCCGCAACCCCTAAAGAGAATTGGAAATCTTGTTTTTTCTGGTTACGTTCATCAGAAACTGCGAAATGTAGACCGGCATTTAAGAATGCTAATTCACGAAAACGATTACAAAGATATGTAAAATCAAATTCAACAGTCTCATCTTTGAAAATTTCACGATCTGGTTTGAATGTAACTTTTGTTCCTGTTTTAGTGGAAGCAACGCCTTTAACCACGCCTGTTTGCGGGATACCTTTTTCATAGCGTTGTGACCAAGTAAACCCTTCGCGCGAACTTTCTACTAAGCAAAATGAAGAAAGAGCATTCACAACCGAAGCTCCGACGCCATGTAGACCACCGGAAACTTTATACGAGCTTCCGTCGAATTTTCCACCCGCATGTAAAACAGTGTAAACGATTTCAAGTGCCGATTTTCCTGATTTATGAGCTGAAACAGGAACGCCGCGACCATCATCTTCCACACTTAGAGAACCATCGATGTTGATTGTAATAACAATACGTTTACAAAAACCAGCAAGTGCTTCGTCTACCGAGTTATCCACGATTTCATACACAAGGTGATGAAACCCGCGAAAACCCGTATCCCCGATATACATACCGGGTCTTTTTCTAACGGCCTCAAGACCTTCTAAGACTTGAATCGAATCCGCGCCGTAATCCTTATTTTCTATTTCTTTTTCCTGGCTCATTAAATCCTTTTAGCTAGAGGGGGTTAGTCTCTATCATCTTTAATTATTCCATTATCTAAATACTTAATTTTTACATTCTCTTTATTTAAATTTTCGACAGCATCGATCTCAGTACTTGTAATAAAAATCTGTGTTTCCAGTTTTTCTAGAAACTCTACAAGCCGAAATCTTTTTTCGCTGTCTAGCTCAGACAAAACGTCATCCAATAGCAAAATTGGATAAGTTCCGTGAACCCTTCGATGATACACTATCTGAGCCATTTTGAAAGATAATATAATAGCTCTTTGCTGCCCCTGCGAACAAAAAAATCGTGAATCTTTTTGGTTATATAGAAATAAAATTTCGTGTTTATGAGGGCCAACTAATGAGCTCCCAGACGACACTTCCGCCGTTCTCAATTCTTCAGCCCGTTTTTTTAGTTTTTCTGCTATTTTTTCTCGCGAAAAACCCAAAAAAGACTCGTCGGAAGCCACATAGTCCACAAATATATCCACATTGGTTTGACTGATATATTGCATGTTGTCATTAAGATCGCCCTTAATTTTATCGAGTGCCTCTAGTCTTTGCCACACTAGATCGACCGCTTTTGCTAGGTATAGCTCTGTCAGCGAGTCAAAGAGGGGGTCAAACTGGGGTTTTGGTATCTTGGCATCCCTGAAGTCTTTTAACAGCCGGTTGCGGTTCTTAAGCGCTTTTTTGAAATCGGAAATAATATCCACGTTTTTTGAATCGACTGAAGATAAAAATTCGTCCAGTAAAACGCGACGAAATTCTGAAGATTCTTTTATGAAATTTAGACTCTCGGGAGAAAACAGAACGACTGAAAATTTTTTCTGTATTTGTGCCGACGAAACTTTTTTCTCGTTAACGGAAAATTCTTTAGATTTTTTTTGAATCGTCATCTTCAAATTATATTTCAAATTGTTTTGATGAAAAACCGATTGGATCAAACTAATTTGAGATGTGTAGTTGATGAAAGATTCATTGTTTGAATAGCGAAACGAATTTCCATTTACAAGCAGGTAAATGCTTTCAAGTAAATTCGTTTTGCCCTGTCCATTTTTTCCTAAGAACACATTTAGGTTTTTAGAAAAACTAGTTTGCAAAGATTTTATATTTCTAAAATCTTTAATTAAAATATTTTCTACGAACAAACTAGATTCTCATCGGCATAACTACGCACGTGTACGACATATCTTCCAGCGGACGAATCACTCCCGGAGATAAATGATCATTCACTTCCAGCTGAACTGTTGGTTGATCCATTGAAGCCAGAACGTCCAAAATATAGCGAGCATTAAAACCAATTTTTAAATCGTTACCAGAAAATTCAACTTCCATTTCTTCTTTCGCTTCGCCAAGCTCAGGATTGTTAGATGAAATTTCCATTTTATTTTTTACTAAATTTAATAAAACTGCTTTTGATTTTTGATTCGCTAAAAGTGCTACGCGCTCTAGGGAAGTTAAGAAATCATTTTTGTTTAATTTAATTTTTTGAGTCAGGTTCTGTGGAATAAACTGTTGATAATTCGGATACTTGCCTTCAATTAAACGAATCATCAGCGTAGTCGTATTGTTTTTTAAATAAAACTGCGATCCTTCGATAGCAATTTCCACTTCACCAGGATTTGCTTCGATGATTTTTTTAATCTCATACAAACCTTTTCTCGGAATGATAACTCCCGCTGGGGTAATACCTTTGCCGATATCGAGTTGCTTGTTCACAAGGCTCATTCTGTGCCCATCGGTAGCAACCATTCTGCAATTTCCCGTTTGTGAAACTTCGAAATACACACCGTTCAGGTGGTAGCGAGTTTCATCGTTCGATACCGAGTAAATTGTTTTATCGATCATTTCACGAAGCAGGTGTGAGCTGATTTTAATAAATTGCTGCGGATTGTACGTTGGGAAAATTGGGTAATCTTCGTGACTAACACCAACGATTCGAGAAGAAAATTTTCCTTGTTTTATTTCTAGCCAGTTATTTTCTTTTTTAACGAGTTGGATTTTTCCTTCATCCAGTTTTCTGCAAATTTCAAAAAGGCTTTTTGTGCTTACCACCACTTTGCCAGGTTCTAAAACTTTTGCGAAGACTTCGTCAGTCAAACTTACTTCCAGGTCCGTGGCAAATACTTTTACGCGATCTTGATCCGCATCGAGTAACACGTTTACCAAAAC
>CAZCHT010000175.1:0-9744 GCA_964498705.1 uncultured Bdellovibrio sp.
CCTAAAGCCCCTTTCTCCAAAAGAGAAGGGTGTTTTAGATTTTGTAACAGCTTACTTTCTAGAAAATGGCCATAGCCCTTCTTATCAAGAGATAAAAGAGCACTTCGGCTTAGCTTCTTTTAATTCTGTACAGAATTACTTAAAGCAATTGCAGAACAAAAGTTACCTACGCATGTTCCCTGGACAAAAGCGTTGTATCGAAATTTTGCAAACCTCAGACTTTTTTAAAGATAAAATTTTAAATGTTTCGAAGAAGACAGAATTTCCTAGTGATTCACAAACCAAGCTCCTCCAGAACTTGTCGAAACCGTTGCCCACGGTTTCGAATTTGAAAACTCAAAAGGAAGTTCTGTCCTCTCCCTATTTTTCAAGAGCCTCAGCGGGCGAATTCCCTTATTTGGGTCGCGTAGCGGCGGGTAATCCCATTGAAAGACAGTTGGAGAATGAAACTTTGGACGTAATTCCAATGTTAGTGAAGCAACCGGAAACGACGTTTGTTGTTAAAGTAGAAGGCGATTCTATGATTGAAGAAGGTATCAATGATAGCGACTTCATTCTTGTGCAAGAGCAAAATCACGCAAAGAATGGGGATATCATTGTGGCTTCTGTGGATAACGAGGCTACTGTTAAGAGAATCTACTATAAATCCAAATCAAATCTTAACGAAAAACAAAAAATTGAACTTCGTCCATCGAACAGCAGATTGAAATCTTTTTTCTATGATCCCGAACAAGTTACCATCAAAGGTATAGTCGTTGGTCTAGTTAGAAAGTTTTGATTCGCTCGCTTCACTTATTCCTTCAATAAGGTTTCCTTATTGAACATCTTGTTATCTATATTATTGTGTAAATCGCCACAGATTTTCTCTAGACCTTGGTCAAAAGCTAAGATTCAATAATATCACTTTCAATCAATAGACAAAGGATGTTTTATGTTTAAGAAAGGTTTGCTGGCTGTATTAGCATTATGCTTATCAGTCGCGTTCACCGCCGAAGCTCAAGTCCGACCTAGACTTTCAACTAGTCACTATCAAGTGTATGTACAAAGCCCTCTGAATTTTCAGCAGATGCAAAGCTACATGGCTTGGTTGAAAAAAAATGATTACGATATTGCCGGTGTAAAATGGCAAGAAGGTAAGATCGAAGTTATCACGGATCAAGCCGGTCTCGATCGCTTAACTCAGTACCGTGTTCCCTTCGTAGTGAAAACGACTCACACCCCAGGTGTTGAATCGGCAGATAAATTAGACCCTCGTTATCTAAATTCACAAAAGGTGGAAGAGAAACTAAAAAAAATCGCAGCTCAATATCCTAACGATACTCGTTTGGAAACAATTGGAAAATCAAATCAAGGTCGCCCAATCTATGCCTTGTTGTTGTCTAAGGCAGCGAAACGAAATGATTCGTCGTATTTCAACAAGCCAACACTAGTCATCGATGGAATGCACCATGCGCGTGAAGTGATGACATCTGAAATCGTAATGGACGTAGCTGATGTTATCTTGTCAGTGAAACGTTCAAACTCACAATGGAATCAGTTATTAGATGCATGGAATATCTGGATAGTTCCCATGTTAAACGTAGATGGTAACAACATCGTTTGGACATCAGATACTTGGTGGAGAAAAAATGCGCGTGCGAATGGTTCAAACGTACATGGTGTAGATTTAAATCGTAACTACACATTTGCATGGAATGCATGTAGCGGATCATCCGGTAGTCCTTCGTCAGATACTTACCGCGGAGCTTCTGCTGGTAGCGAGCCTGAAACTCAAGCCTTAATGAAACTGGGATACATGACGTACCCAACAGCTTCATTAAGCTATCACTCATACAGTGAATTAGTGTTGTACCCTTACGGTTGCCAAGGTGCTTTCACGGGCGAGAATGCTCTACACCAAAAAATCGGTGGAGAATTAGCTCAAATGCTTCCTTCGGATAGCAACAAAGGAACTTACACCGCAGGAACACCATGGAAACTATTGTACTCTGTTGATGGCGATTCCATGGGCTTTATGCACGGTGAATTTGGTGCTCTAGCATTTACACTTGAAGTGAATCAAAGCTTCCAACCTGATTATGCAGTCAGAGAGCCAACGTTAGTAAAACATAGAAAAGCGTGGTCATACTTCATTCAACGTATGAGCCAAAATATGTTGAGCTTAAAAGTAGTATCGGCAGCACGTTTTCAGCCTCTTGAAGCTACAATCACGATTTCTGGAATCATCAAGAACAAAGGTGAAAAGCCAATGAAAACGAATGCGGCTGGAAACTTCTTTAAAGTTTTAGATCCAGGGAGTTACACATTAGATGTTAAGTTAGCGGATGGACGCGCAAAACAAATTCAAGTTCAGATGGCAGGTCAGCCACAAACTCAAGTTGTTTCATTCTAGTCAAGTTTTTAAATTGAATTAAAATTTGAATCCCACACGTTATTAGAGTGTGGGATTTTTTTTGACGTCATCCCATTCGATGAATCGATCTGGCCGTAAATTATCGGCGCAAAATTCCGCGAGTCAGTTGGCCATATTGAATCAAATTTTTCCACATCTGAATGTGCTGAGCGAATTTGTTTTTCTCAATGCCGTATTCACCTTCAAACGTAAAGCTCATAGAACCATAGTTTTCATAGTAGTAATCTTTGCTAGTGCCGATGGCAGAGTAGCCTAAAACATCGGGCGTTTTGCCAACGCGGAAATCAGCGCCGAAATTGTTTTGCATGATTTTACCATACGCTTTGTAAAGAGCTAAGTAATCAGACGGCAATTCAGGGGCTTTAGCAAATGACCAAGGATAGAGAGCAGCACCAATGCAGCAGTGGTAATCCATAGAGATTAATAAACGTTGTTGGTTAACTTGCAATTGATTGATCAACATATCGCGAGCCGCTTGGGTTTCGACTTCAGTGAATCCTTCAAACTTAGCTTGGCGAACAGAGAAATCACGATTCAAATCTTTGCCCCGTGAGTTTTCGCGTCGGCGAGTATCGTAACCATCGGGATTGAAAATTGGGATCAAGTAAATCGCGCCGCCCGCTTGGAAATAAGGTGCAATCGCAGGATCTTTAACGCCTTCTTTGGCAAACCATTCTGGCAAACGATCTTCAATTCCTAAATACTCGTCACCATGAGTAGTACCAGTAATAAGAATCGCTAGTGTTTGTGCGCGTGAGCTCACAACGCGTGGATTTACAAAACGTTTAGGATAAGACACTTTTAATACAACAAGTGGACGACCGCCTGGGGTCTTGCCGTATTGGCTAACTTGAATAAATTCAGGATATTTTTGCGGAAGAGTCGCAAAGTATTTTACGAGTTCAGAATAAGCGGGACCTTTTGTTCCTGAATCACTTTCTACTCCTAGTGTGCGAGAAAAAGCAGGAAGCGAAAAACTGACAGCAATTAAAAGCTTTAAAAATGACATGGTCAAAACCCTATTTTGTAATGCTTGCGCGTGCTTGCGAAGCGGGCATCACCAAATCATGTGATGAAAATCGGGTCAACAGAATTAGTTATCGATATCGTTTAGTTTCTCGAGCTGCTCGATATAGTATTTTAATAGACCAGAGGCCTCGATATCAGCTTGGTATTGCTCAGCTAATGCCTTGTGATCAATTTTAGCGGGTCTATTTGTCATACGCAAAAGGTCAGCTTCCACTTTGGCTTGGGTGCGTTGTGCAAAACCCAATTCCTGTATAGCTTCAATAATATAAATATCGGCTTCGGCCTTATCTTTTTTGATTCCGATTTCAGAGACGATGTCGGTCAGCATCGCATGGGGATACAAGGGAATTTGTACTGGTTGTTTGATATCGGGAGTCGCCATTTTTAGGAAACTGCTTTTTAGAATCTTTGGATTATTCGCCAGCATAGAATCAAAATAGGCCTGCACGTCTTCGGGTAAATCAGCACGCGTATCGTAATTTGTTAGGCGATTTAAAGTTTGGATATGAATCAGTGGCCATCGCAGTCCGCGACGTAAATCATGTAACCCTAGCTCAATATCATCTTGGGTGAATTCGCGCGCTTTAATTTTCTTCAATAACTTACGAGTATATTTAGTTATACTTTTTATATTCATCTGAAGATCTTCTTTAGGATCTTTCCAGTCGTCGAATTTCGCGAGGTGGTCGTACACTTCATCCAATGTTTTTAGTGGATCCACCGTTGATGCCGGATCTTTTGGATCACGATCTAATTTTGCTTCGATAAGGCCATTTAGAAGATTGGTGGCTGCTTGGGCTTTTTTATTCTCAAAATGTGTTATAAGGCGAGGTTGCTTTAATTTAGTCGAAACATCAACTAGGCCATTATACAAATCAACTTGGCCGATTAGATCTTCATATTTTTTAAAATAATCTCGTTGCTTGGTGAAAAACTCGCGATCGTAAGCTTGCTCATAAATGCGCGCTAAACTTTGCAGGCGGAAAAATACAACCCGGGCGTCTGTCGAAAGGAAGAACTGAATTTTCTCGTCATCCGTTATGTTTTTTAATTTTCCGAAGTGAACTTTCAAGCGATCGATATTCAACTTAAATGCCTGCAACCCATAGGCTTCTTTATTTGAATAGATCTTAGGTCGATAGAAGTAAAAGCAACTGCTGCCTCCGCCAGGGGTTGAAGCAAAACTGGCTAGTGGAATTGAGGCAATAATGAAGGCTTTTAGTACCCAGGATAGCATGGCCTCAGAAAATGCAAACCCAGGGCCCGGCCAGCGTTATTTAGATGCATAAGCTGGCATACTGGATTGTCTATTAGTTAAACACTGAGCCCTTTCTAAGCGAAAGCATTTAGATTCAACTGCCTCATGCAGTTTTTTAAAAACTGATATTGGTCCAGTTTATCTTGAATCAATTAAAATGATTTATCAATTATTTGACTTTATTTTTGATAGCGCCAACTATTTATTGGAATATTAAGTCAGACAGAAGGGGTTGTGATGTATAAAATATTTTGTTTAATTTTGGTAGTAAGCAGCATGTATTTCGAAACCCAGGGAGCTGCAAAGAGGAATAAATCTCAATACTACCAAGCCACGGGGCCATATCGCGTGGGCACTGTTACCGATGTAACGGTTACTATGTGTCACGATATCGACGACGCAATCACAGGCACCGCGTCGTTTTCATCGGAATCTCCGGATATCACATTGGCTTCACATACCTGCAATAATTTCAATATGTCCGATACGAATTGTTGCTCAGCGACTTTCCACATAAATGTCACCTTGGAACGATCCAATACCGCGACTATCGAGATACCTTACTTCAAAGGTGTTAATTTGGCAGGCAAATTACACTGGGGAGTAACGTATGAATCGATTGATCCGTCTATAGGCACTCTTTGTTCTATTAAAAAGCCAGGGTCAATAATAGACATCAATAATGGTTCGGTGGGCGAGGTAATTCCAATTGTAGGTGCCCCGTTTGATTTGGTATATAGTTCCGACTTTTCTTCGGGTTTTACGACTACTTTACCGATGTTGAAGACTCCGTTTTTTGGGCCAACCATGTGGATGCCATCTATACAGGCGTATTATGACGTCTCGAAAAAACGTTTATTTATGGGTTCTGGTGGGTCGGTTTATTCGGAAAGTAAAATTCTTAGTAATGGAAATTTATTTGTTATTTCTCCTAAGCAAGACGAAGCCTATATCTTTTCGCCATCTGGAAAACACCTGCAAATTCAATCGACTCTGACTGGCTACGTAAAATACAGTTTTAATTACGATGCGGCTACTTCCAAATTGACGTCGATAGTTGATGCCTTTGGAAAGCAGACGAATTTTTCTTATAATGGTTTGGGCGAATTGACTGGAATCACGGCCCCTTATGGACAGGTTACAAATGTATCTTTAAATGCAAATGGGCTGATCGCGTCTGTTACGAATCCAAATAGCGAAGCTTTCTATTTTACCTATAAATCAGGAACTGAACTTCTGGAAACAGTAACGTTTCCAAATGGAAAGATATCTACGTTTTTATATGATGCCTATGGAAAATTAACAAATGATTCCAATACTGCCGGAAGTTTTAGCGCCATTACTCGAACAGCAAATGGAACCGGCGATACGATCACTCAAACATCAAGTTTAGGTAGAGTGACCACGTTTCAAACCGGTAAAGCGTCCAAAGAACATTCATCCGGAAATGAACAAACACTTTTTGGTGGCACATTTTCCACCACAGAAACGGGGAATGGTGTTACCAAATTTACGCCTTATTCTTCAACAACAAGCTCAACTATAAACGATGAGCGGTTTGGAAATTTATATAAGCGTTTGTCTAATTCAACTGTAACTATTAGTGGTGCGTCGCGATCGACTTCATATTCTCAGGTCGTGTCCACAACTGTACCCTCAGATTTTTTTTCCTACTCATCGATAACAAATACAGCGACCACTAACGGAAATTCCTCGACGCAAGTGTACGACGCGGCAACACGAACAAAGACAAATACCTCCCCACTAGGGAAAACAACGACCGTTACTTTAGATTCATTCGAAAGACCTGTGAGCTCTGCAATTGGTAATGATACAGCAACTACCTATAACTATGATAGTGATGGGCGCCTAGCCGGATCGATACAAGGAAGTAAAAACCAAAAGACCTACGTGTACAATTCCTCTGGATTGGTTTCGTCAGTTACAAACGCGCGCGGCGAGGTGGCATCGTACAGTTACGATTTGGCCGGGCGAGTTACCCAATTGTTTCTGCCAGACCTTCGCGTAATTGGCTATGTTTACGATGCCCATGGGAACCTAGCTAGCATCACACCGCCTAGTAAACCGACCCATAATTTTTGGTATAATTTATTTGATAAAGTTTCGAAATACTTGCCGCCGAGTTTGGTTGGCGTAGTTACAAAAGATACTGTTTACACTTATAATTCTGAAAAACAATTGACCCAAATTGTTCGACCGAATGGACTGCCCGTGGATTTTATATATAATGCTACAACAGGGCTTTTAAGTTCTTTAGGAAATTCACTTGCAAGTTTCACTTACACCTACAAGCCAAATTCAGACCAGTGGGATGTGGTTTCTTCACCGGATGACTACAACAATACATTTTCATGGTATGGAAAAGAAATGAAGACGGATGCCCAAAGGCAAACGTCTTCAAATCTGCTTTTCGGTAAAACAACTATTGGTTTTGATTCGGAACACCGGCCGAATTCCAGAACCATTCAAGGACGGTCACAAGCAACCACCTATACTAGAAGCACAGTTTATAACAATGATGGCGCGCCGACCCAGATAGGTTCTATGAATTTAACCTATAGTTATCCGTCTGGTCGATTAAGCACAACGTCCCTAGATACAATTTCAGACGTTAGAACGTACGACGTTTACGGTTACTTAGATAGCTATACAGCTACCTATACGCCGATATCTGGCACTCCCGTCGTGTTATACAGTTACACTTTAACCCGAGACATTGGCAGCCGCATTAGTGGAAAAACTGAGACGGTGCAAGGTGTAACCGACACGTATGGGTACTCTTACGATGTCGCAGGTAGACTGACACAAGTTTTAAAAAATGGATCTGTTTATAGTTCGTATGTATATGATTCCAACGGAAACCGCATCAGTGGTTCAACAGCCGGTGTCGCATTCACATCAACTTTTGATGATCAAGATCGGCTCTTAACATACAATTCAAAAACGTATTCCTACAACGAGAATGGGGAACTTATACAAGTACAAGTGACTCCAACGACTCAGAATCTTTATACATACGATTTTTTGGGAAAACTGAAACAAACAACATTAACCAATGGTGTTGTTCTGTCTTATTCGTATGATGGTTTGGGACGAAGGATCAGAAAGATGGAGGGCTCAACATTTAAATACCATTACTTCTACGAGGACGGAGAGCGCATTGCAGCCCATGTAAATAACTCGGGTGTTATACAAAAAGAATATGTCTATGGAGAACACGTAAATTCAGCAGATTATATTATCGTCGGCGCAATCAAATATAGAATTATCAAAGATCATTTGGGATCACCAAGACTTGTTGTGAATACGACTGACGGCACAGTTTCCCAAAGAATGGATTACAATGATCTAGGAAAAGTTACTAGTGATACAAATCAAGGCTTTCAACATTTTGGATTTGCCGGTGGGATCTATGATGGGCAATCGAAGTTAGTGAAGTTCGGCGCGCGCGAGTATGATGCTGAAACGGGGAGATGGACAAGTAAGGATCCGATCTTGTTTGATGGTGGGGATACGAATTTGTATGGGTATGTGTTGCAGGATCCGGTTAATCTTATTGATCCAGATGGTTTATTTCCTAAAAATATAGATGAAGCGGGAGAGTGCCTTCATGCAAACTTCAAAAATGTGAGTAATAAAATAATGAAAGATATCGAAGGTCTTCAGAAAAGACTTAAAGAAGTAAACGATAAAATGAACAGTAGTAGCGCAAATATTTGCAAAGATTCTAAATATAATGACAATTTACAAAGGGAAAAGAATGTCTTACAATCTATAATAGCAAAAAAACAGCAAACTATGGCTGAAAGGATTGAGCAATGCAGTTTCTTTCCAGAGATCGACTAAACTTTAAAAATTCATCAATCCTAATTGGTCTTGCGATATTCGCAATTTTATTTTGGGTTTTTTATCCAGGCTTTTTAAAAGAAGCTAGAAATAAGTATCCGGAAACAATACTTCAAAGTATATTCGATGGCGAACTTAGCTATTACAAGGAGTTTGGAAAATTCACTAAAGACTTAAATAATGCCGGATTTTTCAATTATGGAATGGAAATAGAAGTATACACTTCTATTGATGAGGTCCCTAAAGATTTGATCGACAAAATTGGACCGGAATATAATCCATTTTTTAGTGATTCTGATTTTAGATTTGTTTTTTTATTTAGGAAAATTAAGACAGGTCAAGATAACTCCGTCTGGATGCTTAACAGTCGTGGTGAAAAGAAATTTTTGCACAAATACTAAAACTCTTAAAAAAAGACTAATTCATTTAGTGGTTGCTATATATTTCTTTAACATCACAGTACTCAGTCAACGTACAACGAGTCGTCGCCCATGTAAATAACTCAGGTGTTATACAAAAAGAATATGTCTATGGAGAACACGTAAATTCAGCAGATTATATTATAGTTGGCGCAATCAAATATAGAATTATCAAAGATCATTTGGGATCGCCAAGACTTGATGCTGAGACCGGGCGGTGGACGAGTAAGGATCCGATTTTGTCTGGTGGCGGTGATACAAGCTTTTTCCGCGCTATGCTTTTTTTAATGATTTAATCTGGCCTTACTTTTACTTACAAATAATCTATTTTTTATATTGTCATTATCGTTTTAGTTTAAACCGTGTACAAAAAAATAGTCTAAGTGTAAGCGGCCCTGATCATAGGCCGCCCGCGATTTAAGAAATAAGTGTCAAGACTAGCTCATCAGCGCAAACATCATTGACAAATTTTTGCAAATTTTCTGATTCTCTTTTCCTAATTTATTGAATTCTGAATTCCACATCATTTCAGTTTCCTTATTTAAGCGATAGGACTTTGATTTCAAAATCATCATAAATTTAGCACCTATTGTCTTATGCAATTCTAAATCTGGAAAAAATTTATCCTTTAATTGACGAAAATCCTTCTCAAAAAAGGAAGCCTTCAAGGAATTCACATAGTCTAACTTAAATAGCTCTGGTTGATTTTTATTAAGACTTACCAAGTAATCAAGGCTGGCAGGGTTTTTCAATAAAAG
>CAZCHT010000176.1:0-9724 GCA_964498705.1 uncultured Bdellovibrio sp.
ATCAGACTATGGGTATTTCGATTCGTTTGCCAACAGGTGAGATGGATCGCTTACAGAAAACCATCGTGCTTAACCGCTGACTCAAGCATATTCTGCACAAGCATGAGCATTTTTTCAGTATTCTCTGGCGAACACTTTTCAAGTTTTGATTTCGCTGAAGCCATTTTTCCAGAAAGGGAACATAAGTAGATGCACACGAAGTATTTAAACACGAAACCTCCTAATGTTTAGGATCATAAGTATAATGATTTAATTGATCAAGAAACAATCACTCTCCCGCCCTTTCCCTAAAAAATCCTATACCCCTAGAAGCCGTTTTCCGCTAATACTGGTTCCTATATGAAACCATACCTCACAATACTCTTTACTCTTCTATCCCTATTTGCCTTTTCAAAACAAAAAAAGGCATCTCTATTCAATGGGGTGGTAAAAATCTGCCATGACGGAGATACATGCACTTTTGTTTCAAATGGAAAAAAGCTTAAAATTTGATTCGCAGGAATTGATACCCCCGAACTTAAGCAAAATTTTGGAGTCGAAGCGAGAAACTTTACAGAAGAACTGGTAAAAGATAAATCGGTAAACCTTGAATGCAATGGTAAATCCTGTAAAAGACTTACTTGCACAGTATTTTTGAATGCCATAAATATTAACCAAGAAATTGTGAAAGCCGGTTGGGCTTATGACAGCCCTAGATACTCTAAAGGCGCATATTCATCTGATGAATCAAATGCTAGAATTAAAAAAATAGGACTTTGGAGTGAGGCAAATCCACTGAGCCCACAGGCGGGTTAGGGCTAAGCTAATGACTATTTTATTTAGCGGAATAAAGCGTCATTTTGACAAAAACTTTTCAGGTGAAACTTTTCTAATGCTTTGGTAGTTTTGCTGAAATTCAGCTAATAAAGCGTGAGGCGTCGTTTAAATGAAAACTTTAATTTTACTAAGCATGATCTATTTTACATTAGGATGCAGTAGTACCATCCATATTCGCAAGGATGCCTATTATCCTTATGATTGGGGCATGTCAGGAATGGCAGCCGGAACATACAGCGAAACACAGAAACATCATCCTATTTTTACAGAGAGTGGGAAATTAAGCGATGAAGGGAATCCGAATTTTAAGAAGACCGTGAACTACTTTGTGTTTGGACTATTTCCTGGTCAACCTGTTGTGAAGTTAAGCGAAGTTTGCGGTGACAAACCTTTTCGTCAAGCCTTCTTAAGTCATAACTTTGGACAAGCATGGATTTCATTTTTGACTTTGGGTATTTATACCCCGATGGATTTTAAAGTTTGGTGTGGGGAAATAAATGAAAAAAGCTAGATTATTTTTACTTGTTTTTATTCAATTATGTATGAGCTGTGCTGGCATTCGGCTTATCGAAGATAGAAAACAAATTGAGAAAACAGTGCCGTACTCTGACTACAGTTATTCTATTCATATTCCCTATATCAGATATGTAGCAACTCCAGTCGACTTGGATACAGTTTGTTATAAACGAGAGTGGCGAGAGGTGTACGTAAGTGGAACGGTTCTACAGTCTTTTGTGTCCGCATTCACTGCCGGTATTGTACAACCATTGTCTGTCGAAGCGGTTTGCAAAAACTAGAGAGCTAGGGCGGATTAAAGTTGTTCTTGGATCCTTCCTAAACATTTCCCGGCGGGTTCGATCCCTTTATTAACAAATCAACCCGAGAACCCATGTTCAGCGTTCACCACGATTCTGTTTAGAATGAATTCCAGAGAAAAGTGAAAGAAATTTTCAAATTTCCAATATCTTGGGGCCAATATCCTTTTGATTGAAGTTTTTTCCAAGGGTTTGACTATCAGAAAGGAAGTGTTAGAAGTCGTGGCAACTTAAAGGAGACCTTTATATGAAATTCTTACTCGTATTGACTACTGCTCTATGCTTATTATCATCTACTTATGCCTTGGCATCAAACTCTATAGCACCGGCACAAGTCGTGTGTGCTGAAGGCCGAAGCCTTAAAGAAGTAACTGCTAATATAAATACTTTAATCCGATCAGCGCAGGTGTCTGGCTACGAGAGTGTTTCTTCCCCGACCTTATCGTCCTACGCAGGCGGCAAGCCCTACGAAATGTGTGTCGTATTTTCTTGTTTCTCGCAAAGTTGTAAAGCTAACGGTGGACGAAGATAGATTTAGTCCACTGACTTTTGAATAGCTCTTCGATTTTTTTTCAAGAAGAGCCGTTTTGGGAATTTGATCGCTATAGGTATAAATAAAAAAGCCGACTGACTCCTTTGGAGCCATTCGGCTTTTTTTTTCCTTCCTGATACATAGGTAACAAAGTATTCAGGACACATAGGTTACACTTTCCTCCATGTGAAAAAATCGGAGAACAATGGCCAATAGTTCAAAAAACCGACAAAATTAAGCGCCGAGATTATTCTCGACACTGCCCAGTCACAAAAGCTCAGATAAGCATAGTCAGGCAGCGAAACTTAATTAGTGTTAAGTGGACAATTATCAATGCGATTCAATAAAGGTTTTGAATTCAAAGAAAATTCCTTGATTCCAATTTTGCGAAGTAGAGATTTTTTGAAGTGCTTCCAAAGAAGCTGCTTTATTCATCTTTCTTATTAGAAGCAATTGAGCCAATCCAGATCTATAATACCAATCATGATAGTCAACTAGATGCTCGGACACCTGGTACGGTGAAACAATCGCGAGTTCTATGGAGGCCGCTGTTCCTACGAAATCAGCTCCACCCTCTTCAAGTTCCATGATCGATTCTGCCTCTTCGCAGCTCACGCCTTCGGGAGCATGGCTACTGGGAACTTTAACATCTTTGAGTTTATGATAACGCTCCTCTCTCATTTTAATAAAATCCCTTGCGGCACTCAGGGCCATTTCCGTATTGCCTTCAAGGTAGAGCAGTTTAAAAGCAGCGTGTAAGGCATAGGATTCTTTTTTCCATTCGTCTCTCTCGTAACAGAATTTACCTATGTCCCGATCAGGTTGCCGATCCCATGCCGGCCATGGAAAAGGTCTTGGTCCAACGATGGCGCCGAAAATGCTATTGATATGAAATCCTTCATGAACGACCGTGTTCAAATGAAAATCCATTTTACCTTTCATGTAAATTTGATAGTCAAGTTGTCCAGCGGTATCTGGGAAAGCGTCGATACTGTACGCTATAGCCTTCTCTATTTTAGTTTTTATAAGAACGCTAAGGATATCGGCTGGTAAGCTTCCTCCTAATGGTTGGTAGAGATAAAGAAAATATAAGCCATTATCGAACTGAAGATTTTCGCCTGAAACAATCTCGTGCGTGATTTCGCCATTTTGAAAAATCAGCACACAATTTGAAACTTCCGGTTTATTGCGCGATACAAGCACTGGTATGGTTTCAGGACGATATCCAGGCCAAATATCTGATATCGAAGACAATCTCTTCATTTGAGACGTGAACCGCACAACCTCTGATGATCTAAAAAATGAAACACAATCATTTCCATTTTTCCGATCTTCTGATTTTCCTACACTAGCGATAAAAGTAACTAAGAGTACTCCAAAAACTAACTTTGCCAAATGCCGACTCATATCGCCTCCAACTCATGTTACCTGAAAGATTAGTGAGCATATAGGACGGAGTTCAGAAGGGAAACCTTTTAAACGCCGTTTAATCATTTGGCGTGAGCCTTTAGAGCCAGCTTTTCTTCGAAAGAATGCCTAATCTCCAGACCTCGCCCGTCGCGGATCGAAGTGCCTTATTACTTTAAAGGTCCCGAATACAGTTCATCTAGTGTATGCCGGTATTTTTTTGAAAAAAAGGGTTCTAGATTGAATAGGCTATATCTATTTCTACATTTACTTTCGATTCCACCTGCAGCTATGATGCGAACCCATATTTTCAGATCTGTAATTGTTTTCGTAAACGAGAACTTTTTTATCAGGGGAAAGGTAAAGCAATCGTTCTTCTTGCATTCCTCTAACTTGAGACCAAATCGTTAATGACCTAACTCGATTTCCACTCGCCTGGGTATAAAACGTCTTTCCGCTTTCCTTCACCCCTTCACCATTGATGTTTGCGTATATTTCGAAATCACCGCTAACAACATCTGTGAGCCAAATACTACGGGCCTGTTGATCATATTGGACGGTCATTTCTTTATAGCAATACTGGGTACCACCGGCACGGACCAAAACATACTCACCTTCAAAAACGCCTCCGTCAAAAACTCCTCTTTCAGAATTTTCACTTTTTGCCGAAAACGAAACACTTATTAGAAATAATAAAATACCTACCGTTCTCATAAATCTACCTCCCTAAACTCTGTTGTCGAATTTAAATAAAATACACACCTTATTTTGCTTTTGCCAAACACTATTCCAATTATTCCCGGAGTATTCAAGAAATTCTTTTTTTGAGGCTGCGGCATTGTTCTATTCAATAAGTGTCTTATAAGGCCCGCAAGGGCATAGTCGATCCGATAAATAACTTCATTAACCGTTCACACCGTTATAAATTCAACCAACCTTAATTCTTGTTGTGTGCAACGAATTTTACGGACAGACCCTGATATGGATGGTAGACGGAACTGTTCGTAGAAACGATCTGGAGAGCTTAAAACAAGAGTTAAGCAAGTCAGCTCCGATATATCATAACTTAGACTTGCGCCAGTTAACGACAAGCCCGAAAGGCATTAAGTACATACTTCCGTATTCCCGAGAGCACTTTGTCTCTCTTCACAAAAATGAATTGGGCAATAAAGGATTTCAAGATTTAGAGAATTTTTTGGAAAGCCTAGTAAATGCATTTGAGACTCCGCAAATTCGAATGGAGCTGCAAACTAAAACTTTAGCCCGGTCTTTACTTTCATTCTTTGGGCTTCTTCTCTCTTTATTTTTGCTATGGAGTCGCGCTCATTCTGTTCTTTTTCGCGTAGATTCGATGTCAATTTGTGTTTGTATATTTGTGCGACTCTTGGAAGCCACTGTTTAAAAAAATCAATCACCCTTTGAGCATCACTTTCACCAACATGAACGATTGCTTTGTTTCCATCGAATCGAAACGTCTCTGGTCCGTGACCTAAAGCCGAAGTATGCCCACCCATATTATTCAGCGCCCAAATCCACATTGAACTGGGTGCCTGGCTAAGTTCAATTGTTAAGACACTTTTTTCCCAATCCACTCCCACAATTTGTATAGGATTAGCTACAATTAAATCGTCAACTTCACCTTCAGGGATTACTTGGCTATTGAGCACACTGATTTTTTGTTTTGAAATATATTCTTGACCTTTAAGGTTCAGTTCGTACTTCAGTGAATCTAAATCAGGATATCTATTGTTAGGATTCTGTTCCAACATTTTTGACACAATTATATCTAGATAAGAAAAGTCTGTAGCAACTGAACCAATACTCTTAAAATTTAGTCCATGAGGGATCTCAGAGGTAAAAAGCTCATTCAAAATTAATCCTAATGCGTAAATATCGGCTCTTTTATCGATTTGTTTCCCACGTGCTCGTTGTTCAGGCGCAGCGTACTGGTAATTTCCAATATGAGCACCAACCTTTGTTTCGACCGTTGAATAAATCTCGTCTTCCTCAAAGTCTGCGATTCCAAAGTCGCTTACAACAATTTCACCGGTCGACGTCGACAATAGTATATTTTCCGGCTTTAAGTCACGATGGACCGTGCTGGATTTATGAGCGGCATCGACCCCATCTATAATTTTTTTGAAATATGCAAAAGCATCTGAAGGTGAAAGTTTTCCAATTACTTTCCGAAGGGAACCCTCATATAGCGGCATTACAAAAAACGGATGGTCATCTGTAGTAATTCCGTTATCCAAAACTTTTACAATATTGGGATGTTTGTTTTGCATACAAAATCGAAGTTCATTTCTGAACCTTTTTAATTTTTCAGTTGTGGCTTTTACTGGATTCAAAATCTTTATAGCTACAGATTTTCGATCATCATCTGTAGCTCCATAAACAAATCCAGCCCCGCCTTCACCCAACAGTTTACCTATCCCATACTTTCAGAAAGTTGTTCTTAGTTCTTTGGGCTTCTTCAATGGAGAAACTACTCCCAAAGAGCCATTTTCGATTTGAACTACTTTGGTTTGATTTACTCGCTCGAACAATTTACCATTCCAATTCATGTCTATCGATTTTAATCCCTTATCCAACTTCATCATTTGATAAATTGGATTACTTTGATGCCCATCTTTACCAGCATCAATTAAATGTCCATTCTCAAGATACATTTGAGTCACGAGATCCTCTAGAGCATTTGAGGTTGCGGGATTTGCCAAATCAGCATGATCCAGATAGGCGGAAACATACGCTGTTTTATTAGAATAATGTGGTTTCGCTTTTATTGGTAAACTATATGTAACCATTAAGTTTTCAATCTCAGAACTACTATAAAGTTCGGCAATTGCCGACTTAACTACTGCCAAAACCGGTTTTGTAAATAAGGTCAAATTCGTCTCCTTGCAGACAAAGGAAAAATTATTCGACGCACTTGATTCAAAAAGGAAGCAGGAAAATCCGCTATATCGAAATTATCGAACGAAACAATCGAGTGGTCAATTTGAAAACAATCCCCATTAAGCACAACTCGGAACGTAACTGTTGGAAAGACGCTGTTAAAGATTTTTATTCAAATTACCTATCTACGACAAAATATAAAAAATAAACGTTTAGAATTGGTTCCTATGTGGCTAGTTCACTTTCATAGTATGGCCGCTTTCGATCATTTAGAATCTCAATTAATTCATCCTGAGTTTTCCATTTTGGATCGAGCCAATCGTCTATGAGGTACTTTTTTATTTAAAGTGGTCGTTTTTACAAATGATTAAACCGACTTTAGACTATACCGAACTAGCGATTCAATCTCCGATTCCAGTCGCCAAGTTTAAAATCCCGATGATCTTTTTGAGCTTCAATAGCATTACTTGCCATAAACAAAGTTGCTGGCGCTAGCTCGCCAACAACTAAAAGACCGATCGCAATTGTTAGAATCCCGACAATAAATTTAGATATTCCCATGGTACACGAACCTCCGTTATAGGGCCGACCTGACAGATTTTTGCTGCACGGACTTCCGCAAACATTTCTGAATGCAGGTCATACCTAGCTTATAATGCTTACAGAGCTGCTTTAATGTCATTTTTTCGTCGAATCTGAGTTTATGCAGCTCGTCCAAATTCAAATTCTTTACACCTTTTGACCACTCGATAGAATACTCAATAAACTCTGTAAGTGGTTCGAATAGAATAGCGTCTTCCACCCCAATTTTTTCTAGGTTCGTTGAGTATAATATTCTTCAAGAACTTTGAATATAGCCCTCAGTTTACGAATTTTTTCATCAAGGCCGTCATCTTTTTGTAAACGGCATGCCAGTTCAATTTGTGAAGCTATATCTGAAAAGCTCGTCAGACCTAAAACGATACTTCCTGATTTCATCGAGTGAGATTCATTTAGCAAAACAGGCCACTCCATTTTCAGATAAGCCTTTTCTAAAATATCTAAACCCACAGGAGTAATCTCTAAAAATGTTTTAACGATATCCTTAGCAACAACTTCACCATAGTTTTTCTTTAAATCGGCCAATGCATTATCAATTGCAGATATTTCATCGGTCGAAAGAACATAAAATGGCGCAGAAGTATCCGTATAACCCGCATCAGAGACAGGTAACCACTTGAAAAGAACACGCCGTAATTCGTCTTGAGCAATCGGTTTAGATAAATAATCATTCATGCCGACTTCCAAGCATCGCTCACGGTCGCCCTGCATAACATTCGCAGTCATGGCGACAATTGGTAAACTCTTGAGAGAGTGAACACCACTTGAACGGATTTTTTGTGTTGCTTCATAGCCATCCATTTCAGGCATATGACAATCCATTAAAACTAAATCAAATGTAAACTTTTTTAACATTTCGATAGCTTCAGCACCGTTACCTACTGCTTGACCGTGTAAACCCAAATTTTTGAGAGTACCAAGCGCCACTTTTTGGTTAATCATGTTGTCTTCTACGACTAAAATACGAAAATGTTCCAATTTTAGAGCTGGGGTTGGCTTTGAAGTGATTCTAGTCGGTTCCGACTTAGTTTCTTCACCGACTGGCAGAGACAACTTAAACCAAAAGCGACTTCCTTTACCTAGTTCACTATCAACGTCAATGACCCCATCCATTTTTTCGACTAACTTTTTACTGATTGATAAACCCAAACCCGTACCGCCATACTTTCTGCTGGTCGAACTATCACCTTGAGTAAAAACCTCGAAGAGTCGCCCACGAACATCAGGCGCGATACCAATACCATTATCGATCACCTCAAACTGTAGTGTATAAGGAGATTCATCAGCTGAAAGATGCTTAACATGAAGTGTGATTTCACCTTCTGGTGTGAACTTAATCGAATTTCCTAAAAGATTAATTAAAATTTGCTTAAGCTTTGCAACGTCGCCCTTAAACCAAAGTGGCAGTTGGCGATTTATATCTGTACGTATCGTTATTTTTTTTTGTTTGGCTGCTGTCGATATGATACTGACCGCATCTGCGACAACTTGCTCAAGACTAAAATTGACGATTTCAAGCTCCATTTTATCGGCTTCGATTTTCGACAAATCGAGGATATCATTAATCAACTCTAACAAGGCATCCGCAGAGACACGCACACCTTCAAGAAGATCTTGCTGTGTACCGGTTGTATCAGTTGCAAAAAGCATATTTGTCAGACCGATGATTCCATTCAGCGGAGTTCTAATTTCGTGACTCATGTTCGCCAGGAACTGTGACTTAATTCGCGACGCCTCAAAAGCCGCTTCACGGGACGAGATAAGCTGTTCGTTTTTTTTTCGTTCAGTAATATCAATAATTGAGGCTAAGACAAAAATCTCAGTACCACTTTCAACAGGCGTTAAGCCAATTTCAATCGGGACTTCTTCGCCATTCGATTTTCGCCCATACAGGTCACGACCGGCTCCCATCGAGCGCACTTTTGGATTTGTTAGAAAGCCTGCACGCATACCAGGATGTTGCGCTCGAAATCGTTCAGGCACCAAAGACTCGATCTGATTTCCCAAAAGCTGATCTCGATCGTAGCCAAATAATTTTTCAGTCTGTTTATTGGCCATAACAATTTTACCACTGCTATCAACCATAATCATTGCGTTCGGCGCAGCTTCGACGGCTAATCGAAATCGATCATCAGCTTTTTTTCTTTCTGTTATATCAATAATCGAAGCCAAAACGTATGTTTCATTTTCGATCTCTAAGGGATTCAAGCCAATCTCGATTGGCACCTCTGTGCCGTCCTTTCTGCTTCCAAATAATTCGCGGCCCGCACCCATTGAACGTGACTTAGGAGCAGAGAAAAAATTCTTTCGCAGGTGAGGATGGTTAGCATGAAATCTTTGCGGTACAAGTTTTTCAATGAACGCCCCTAAAAGCTCTTCCCGGGTGTAACCAAATAGTTTTTCGGCCTCTAGATTGACCAGCATAATAACGCCCTCGCCATTAATCATCACCATCGCGTTTGGTGCCGCTTCGACTACCTTGTCAAAAAGATTATCTGTGATTTTTTTCTGAGACGTTGGATTCACGTTTTGTTCCTTTAGTTTTGATAGCCGGTTTTTCTCATGAGGCAAGATGCCACGTCAAAAGGATTGTTCATTATTTTGCTTGAAACCTTGGACTTCGATGGTTAGCCTATTGCTGTCGTGCAGAAACCCA
>CAZCHT010000177.1:0-9707 GCA_964498705.1 uncultured Bdellovibrio sp.
GCTTGTTCAGCCGAATGTTCAGTACAAAAGACTATTCAGCAAGAAACTTAATAAATTTTTTAAACTTAAATTAGCGACAAGCACTTTAAGAACTATCGATCATATTGGTGGATTTGATAAATATCTATTAAACCAAGACAATGCGATTCTTTCTAAAAGAGCGCTTAAAATTAAACTGGATTTGCAAAAATCTCTAGCAAAGAAAAACTAAGGACTGATCAATGAAAACTGCGTATAAAAAAGGTCTTAAAGTTAAAGTTATCAGTGGGGCTGACAAGGGCAAAACTGGTTCAATCATTAAGTTCTATGCTAAAAAAGATATCGCTTTAGTTGAAGGTGTTAACGTTAAAACTCACTTTGACAAAAAAGATGGTCTTTTGAAAAAAGAATCTCCAATCCACATTAGCAAAATTCAACTTGCTAAATAATTTATGAAATTACAAGCCTCAGTCGGAAACGACTGGGGCTTTTTTTTTGCCTAAGGCGTACCGCCTTGTTCACAACTCTAGTGACTCCTTTTAAAATAATTTTTACAGTTTCTTTATGAAAAAATTTATTGTGACCTTCGTTATATTGTCGGCAGGTTTTTATTACGCTTGGAGTTTCATCGGCACTCGCCCAGGAGAGCAAAAAGTGAAGTTTGAACCTGCAGAGAAGGAGTGCTTTGAAGAGGCTGGTGAAGGTAGTCATTACTGTATTTATAAAGCCAAGCAAGGCACTAATGGTGGCCTTGTCTATCATTTACATGGCCGAAATTTAGATGAGAATGGATGGAACGACGATAATTTTTTTACAGCGTTAGTTCAAAAGTATTGGGCGAGTGGAGATCGTAAGCCGCCTGTTGTAGTGTCTGTTTCCTATGGTCCGATCTGGTTGTTAACTCCAAAAGGTCTTGGAAAAAAGTCTGGGTTACTTGAAACCTTTATTAGCCAAACGATACCTAAAATTGAAACTCGATTAGGTTTTGTCCCTAGTTATCGCGCTTTAACTGGGGAATCTATGGGAGGGCTCAATTCACTTATTGCGGGGCTTCGACACCCTGAGGTTTTTCAGCGTGTGGCTGCATTATGTCCTCCTGTTTATCGTATTAGTCCTTTCGACCCTTGGGCTACGATATGGAATGAAATTAAAGTTACAGGGGCCGAGCCTAAAACAATTGCGGGTATCATTTTACTCGCTCTAGATTACATTCAAAATGTTGCTGAATGGAATGCGATTAATCCTCTTGAATTGATTAAGTCATTCGAAGGGAAGGCCTCTGCTGCGTTCTATTTGTCGGCGCCTCTTTATGACAAATACGGAGTATTTGAAGGTAACAACGAATTAGTTGAGACTGCTAAAAAACGTGGGATCAACCTTAAGTGGCATCCTCTTTATGGAGGTCATTGCGCTGTGGATATTAATTCTTTTGCGGACTTCTTGCTTTAACTTAATCTGCTGGATTTTAGTATAAACAATAAAGCATTTAATTAGGATGTAAGACACCACTGTCTTTTAAGTGGCCGCGTATAGTTTTTTTGAAATTATTTGGGAAAAAATGGTCGGAGAGACAGGATTCGAACCTGCGACCCCCTGCTCCCAAGGCAGGTGCGCTACCAAACTGCGCTACTCTCCGCGTGGGACCCAAATTAGTCTTCCTCGTGGTCTCTTGTCAATTTTAAATTCATTAGATTTTTCGAAGATATGGCCTGAATTCTGAGCACTTTGTGTCTGAAAGGCTGCAATTGGGGGGATTTGCTGGTCTGTTGCCTAGGTCATACGGACGAGAGATCGAAGTGGTCGAATCTGCTTTGAGATTTCAAAGAAAACCGTAAATAATAAAGACATTAACTATTTGATTTCATTCTTTGAAACGAGCTCTTAATTGGTAAAAATCGACAAATCCTACTTACCGTTTATTATTTTAGGCGCCCTTGCCATAGTGCTATTTTTTTATGATCCCCCTGCTTCTATTTGTGAAGTTCAGATGAAGTCCTACCGCTTGAGTATGGTAGGAAAACTTTATGGTCGACGCGTTGAAAAAAATATCTTACCAGCTAAGATTTCGGACTCGGTGTCGCGTTGTCAGCGAGGGAAGACCTCTGGTAGTTGCATGGATTTTTTCGATATTGTTAATGAGGCTCTTACAAACTTAAATCAATTCGATGAAGAGTGCCGGCCTGGTTTGATTGACGAGAAACCAATATTTGAGAATGCAAAAAAATTGTTTTTAATTATGAATGTTCTGGCTTGGGGGGATCGTGTTCCGGCAGATAATCGTGACAATTGGCTGAGTCAATCTAACCTCTACGTCTACTGTAAAAATAAAAATTTTTTAAAATCAGTTATGGAGCCAGAGGCTTTTGAAGGACTCGTAGCCCAGTCTATTCGTAGTTTTCCATTTGAGAAACTGCCGTTTGATTTTGATGAGAACTCGGAAGAGTTTATTAACAATAAAGCCATTAACAAAATGCCTATGGAAGAGATTATAGCGAAGAGTCTTTTGTCGGTTCGGTGCGAGGGAATGTGACGTAAGCAGACGCCAAGTTTAGAGAAGAATCGAGCAGAGTGTTTTGATAAACTTGGAGTGGTTGGTAGCTAAACAGAAGTCTTCTAATAAGAGAAGAATTGGTAATCTGGGTGGATTTTTTAATCGTGTTGAAGCCTTGGTCTAGCGCGGGCGGCTCAACTCGAGTTGACGGGGTGCTGTAATCTAGGCGTAACATTCATCTAGAAGTACGATTGTGATTCATCTAAAAGTTCAGGTTGATGTCAACAGTTTGCAATCAATTGTCGTGTCGAGATTAAAGATAAGGAAGTGTGTGAATGTCTAAATTAAAAATTGGATTGGCGCAGTTAAATTCAAATGATGATTTAATTAGAAATGTTGGGCAAGTTGTGGGTTTGCTCGAGAAGGTGTCTGCGGGTGTGGATATCGTTTTTTTTCCTGAGAACTCGCTTTTTTTTCGTATCCGAGAAGATGAAACGATCAGCTACTTAACTTCAGATTCTGCAGAATTTAAAAAAATTGCTAGCGTTTGTGCGGAAAAAAATCTGCATGTGCATTTGGGGTCTGTGCCGTTTATGGACAACGGAGTGCCGTCCAATGCATCTGTTTTAGTTACGCCTGGTCAGAAAATTATTCCGTCTTATAAAAAAATTCACCTTTTTGATATTCAGTTAAATCAAGAGAAAGCGATTCGAGAGTCTGATTGTTTTAGACGTGGAGAGAGTCCTGCAATATTTAGCTTAAAAGGATGGCGATTTGGCCAAACTATTTGTTATGACATTCGATTCTCTGAGTTGTTTCGCTACTACAATTCTATGAAGGTAGACGTAATGTTGATTCCAGCCGCTTTTTTGAAGAAGACAGGTATCGCTCATTGGCACACTTTGAATCGTGCTCGGGCCATTGAGAGCCAATCCTATGTTATTTCAAGTGCACAGATGGGACCACACTATTCTCAATTTGGGGAGCATCTAGTTAGAGAAACCTATGGGCACGCCTTGTGCGTGTCTCCTTGGGGTGAGGTTCTCGCTGACCTTGAGCATGTACCTACTATTTCAATTATTGAATTAGACAAAGGCCAAATTGAGAATGTGAAGAAGCAGATTCCTATGGACAACCATCGTTGGTCCAATCCTGAGTCTTGGAAAGCCAGTGAAATCAATCTTGATTAATATTTAGGATTGTTGAATTGCAATGGTTTCAGGTTAGCAGTGTCAAAAATGCCATGGTCAAACACTGAATCATTTGTTGAGTCTAGACACTATTTTATGGCACTATAGTTGAAAGTTTAATGATATTAGAAACTGTTTTAAACAGAAGGAGCTTAAGATGAAAATAGATGGATTTAAAATAGTCTTGGTCCTAGTTTTTGCTCACTTGGTTTCTTTTGCTGAAGCTGTGGATCTTGAAACATTCGAGAGTATATCTGTGGCAATCAAAAGTAAAAAGAATGCGAATCTTCTGGATGAATCACCTCTAAAAGTCATTCCCCAATACAGCCAGCCTCAGCGTAAAATTCAAGCAACGACTGAGTCTTCAGAATCTGCATTAAGTACTGAATAGTTAGGAGTTAGAACCATGAAGAATAATTTTTTTCCACTCCCTGAAGGCGTTCAACGAGAAGAAATGGATACCGATGTATTGATCGTCGGTGGCGGAGTAGCCGGTCTTTCTTGTGCTCTTGAAATTGCTAATCTTTTTGAAAAGAAAAAAAACGCTGATCCTAGCATGACAGCGGAAATGCCTACTATCATGGTTCTTGAAAAAGCTGCGGAAATCGGCGCGCACAGTTTTTCTGGTGCGGTGATGAATCCGTCTGCATTAAAAGAATTATTGCCGAACTATTTAGAATTAGGTTTTCCGTTTGAGTCTGAAGTTAAAGAAGATGAAGTCCACTACCTTACTAAATCGGGTAATTTTAAATTACCTCTGACGCCACCTCCATTTAAAAACCATGGAAACTACATCGTATCGATTGCCAAAGTAAATCGTTGGTTAGGGCAACTGTGTGAACAAAAAGGAATCATGGTATTTCCCGGTTTTGCTGCTGTCGAAGTTTTGTATGATGGAGACAAAGTTGTGGGTGTGCGCACCGGAGATAAAGGTCGTGATAAAGAAGGCAATCCAAAGCCTAATTTTGAACCGGGGATTGTCGTTAAGTCAAAGGTGACTGTGTTTGCTGAAGGAACTCGCGGATCGTTGTTCCGCGCTCATGCAAAAAAATTAGATTTATATAAAGGAAAAAACCCCGATGTATACGAAGAGGGCGTGAAAGAAATTATTCAATGCCGTCCTGGGTCTGTTAAGCCGGGGAAAGTTATTCACACGCTAGGGTTTCCACTGAAGAAAAGTATTGGTGGAACATTCATCTACACTTTGCCGGGTGATAAAATCATAGTGGGTATCGTGGCGTATTTGGATTCTAAAGATCCGTTGCTAGATCCACATCGAGAATTACAAAAATTAAAAACTCACCCATTCGTTTTTGAGATGATCAAAGACGGTAAAGTATTAGCATACGGCGGTAAGACGCTTCCTGCTGGTGGTTGGTATTCGATGCCGAAACTTTTTGGTTCTGGCTGGATGGTTTGCGGTGATACAGCGAGCATGGTTGACGTGCAGAAGCTTAAAGGTATTCATTTAGCGATGAAGTCTGGAATGCTGGCTGCCGAGACGGCTATGGATGCGCTTCAAAAAGGTGACTTTTCAGAGGCGGCATTAGCTCCGTTTGAGACGAAAATACACCAAAGTTTTGTGAAAAAAGAATTGTATAGAGTTCGTAATTTCCATCAGACTTTATCGAAAGGTATTTTGAAATCTTTACCATTAATTGGTCTTCAGGAGATTACAGGCGGACGTGGACTAGTGGATAACATGAAATCTCATGTTGATGCCAAAGAGACTCAGCCGGTAGATGACGTGTGGACCGACAAAGCGGAAATGGAAGACTCTATTCAGCTGCCCAAGCCAGATGGTATTTTATTCATGGACAAGCTTTCTAGCGTCTATTTAACAGGTACTATGCACGATGAGGACTCTCCAAATCATCTTCTGTTACAGAATGGCGATATCTGCCGCTCGGTATGCGAGCCTAAATACAAGTCACCCTGTACACTTTTCTGTCCAGCTGCTGTTTATGAAATGATTCCATCGTCGGCTCACGCTGGCCAAAAAGAATTGAAAATAAACAACACAAACTGTATACACTGCAAGACTTGCGACATTAAGTGCCCGTTCGAAAACATCGATTGGACAACTCCCGAAGGCGCTGGGGGCCCCAAATATACAGAAGTGTAGATAGAATAATATATGGCTGATTTTTTTGCATCTTGTCCCTCAGAACTATCCGGTATTTTACAAAACGAATTAGCGGCGCTAGGGATGGAGAAACTAGAAAAAACTAACAGCGGCGTTTACTTCCAAAGTTCATGGGAAGGTTGCTATAAAGTAAATCTACATTCTCGTATCGCAAGCCGTGTGTATAAACCCGTTCTTGAGTTTATCGCATACGATAAAGACCAGTTATATGGCGAAATTCAAAAACACGACTTCACTAAGTATATCGATCCGACTCAAACGATTTCGATCGATGTAAAAGTTAAAGATTGTATGATGCATGACCAACGTTTTGTCGCTATGAGAATCAAAGATGCGATAGTTGATCAGTTCCGTGATAAAACGGGCACTCGACCTGATGTGGAAAATAAAAATGCTGATTTAAGAATTCATGTTAAGGCGACTAAAAATAATTTTTGGGTAGCCTTAGATACTTCGGGTACTAGTTTGTTCATGCGTGGCTACCGCAAAGAAGTTGGGGAAGCGCCACTGAAAGAAAACTTAGCTGCCGGTTTAGTGGCATTAACGGAATGGGATCGCAAGTCGGCTGTTGTTGATCCAATGTGTGGATCTGGCACATTGTTGATTGAAGCGGCGATGATGTACATGAATATGGCGCCAGGTACATTACGCAAAAAATTTGGTTTTCAAAACTGGAAAAACTATCGCAAAGAAGTTTGGGAAAAATTAGTTAATGAAGCCATGGATGCAGAGCTTCCTCCACCAGAAACGCCTATGTTTTTTGGATATGATTTAGATAACCAAATGATTAAGAAAGCTAAAATTAATGCTCAAGAAGCCGGTGTTGATGCGTTTGTTAAATTCAGAAAAGAAACTCTATCATTGCTAAAACCAGAAGTTGAAAAAGGTGTCTTGATCACCAATCCTCCGTACGGCGCCCGTATCGGTGAAGAAGACTGGTTGAAAGATGTGTACCGCGATTTAGGCTACTGCTTTAAGCATTCGTTTAAAGGCTGGGATTGCTGGGTTCTATCTGGAAATAAAGATTTGATTTTGGAAATGAAATTAAAAGCTGATCGAAGAATCATGGTATTCAATGGACCGATAGAGTGTCGTTTCCTTAAATATTCAATGTATTAAGATTTTCTATTCAGAACGAAATTAAAAAAAAAAGCTCGAGGACAATACCCGAGCTTTTTTATTTTGTAATAGACTAAACGAATTTTGTAACGGCTGTAATTGCGGCTAAAATACTTAGGGCAACTACGATAAGGTAAAGAGCCATTGGACCCATCACTTGCCGTTTAATAAGTGCTATAGATCCACCGACCAGTAGCCAAATCGCAATTTTAATATACACCCACATAGGGAGCTGGGACACGAGTCCAAGACGTGCTGCTAAGCCAAATCCCGAAACTAGAAGAATCAATAAACCAATTCCATGCAAGATAGAGAATAACTTTTTCTTTTCATTAGATTTGTTTTGGACCAAATAAAAAATGTAACCGGACAATGATGTGAACGTTAAAATTAAACCAGTGAAGTGAAGAATCTTATAAAACTCGTAAGGCATTGTTTATTCCTTGATCGAAAGGGTTTTTAAAATCAGCGCTATTTTTTTTCTCATTTCGACAATATTGCCGATTGTAGAAATAGTTCTGAGGGCATCTTTGAGCGGTTGTAAAGGATAACCACCGTATTGTCCACCTTCTGGAATATCGTTCGTAACTGTAGAGCGCCCAGCCAAAGTAACTCCATCGGCAACACTGAGTTGTGTTGAAACAACGGTATTGCCTCCCGTTGTAAACCGTTTCCCTAAATGCGTAGAGCCTGCGACAAAAAAGCCAGCAGCGATCAGAGAGTTTTCTCCGACTGTGCAATTGTGAGCGATGTGACAAAGGTTATCCAATTTGGAACCAGCGCCTATGAGCGTAGAGTCAATGGTGGCTCTGTCGATGCAACAACTTGCCCCTATTTCTACGCGGTCACCGATAACGACGTTTCCGATTTGAGGAACTTTGTAATGTCGATATTGGTTGTCAGTGTAGAACCCGAAACCGTCTGAGCCAATTGTAGTGTGCGCATGAATGTCGCAACGATTGCCGATAACGCAGCTATGACCAACAAAAACTTGGGCGTGCAGTGTTGTTCCTTCGCCAATTGTAACATCATCTTCAATTACAGAATTAGGTCCGATGTTGACACCGTCCGCGATTTTTACGTTTTTGCCAACGAAGCAATGGGCGCCAATATTGACGTTCTTTCCGATGATCGCTTGGTTTGAAACTACGGCTGTTTGATGGATCCCTTTGTGGAATTTTCTAGAGCTGTTATCAAATAGAGGTAAAACTTGGGTCATAGTGAGCTTGATATTCTTGGTAGTAAATGCGCTGACAGTCTTTGGAATATCTGTCGGTAGGATTTTTTCGAGCGCAATAATGACTGCGGCTCCGCCCTCAAGCGCGAGTGTCCATTGCTCTTTTGATGAAACAAAAACTAAAGAGCCCTTTTTTATTTTTTCAGGCGTTGATACGAAATGTATAGCGGAGGGGATATTTCCTGAGATATGCTTTAGGTCAGAGTCGGAAATATTAAGAAGATCTTCGAGCTTATTCAGCGACATGTTAAGTTTCCTTATTAATTTTGCATAGCAAAAAATATATTTTAAAAGGTTACATTTTTATGAAGTTAGTATAAGCCTGCATTAGGTAAAGACGCAACACAGGAGGATGCTGTTTATGGCAAAAAAAACCGTAAAAAAACAGCCACTTAAAGCCGTGGCGAAAGCCGCAGTTAAAACAGTAGCTAAAGCCGCAAAGAAAATAGTCAAAAAGGTAACCGAGTCTGCTAAAGCGAAACCCGCAAAAGCAGCGCCTCAAAAAGAGGAAAAAGTAGCTAAGGTAAAAGCGGCTCCTGTTGCTAAGAAAGCCCTAGAAAGTAAAGCTGAAAAAAAAGCTCCAGAAAAGAAAGCCAAAGCTCCGGTTGCTATCGTTGAAAAAGCGAAACCAGCTGCGGCAGCGCCCGCAGTTAAAGCGAAAACTAAAGCAGTAAAAGAGCCAGTTGTAGTTGAAGAAGAGACTGATGCTGACACTGACGCTGAGGTTGCTGAAGTAGAAGCAGCTCCAGCTAAAGCGGCTAAAGTTAAAGCGGAAAAGCCTAAAAAGAAAACGGCTGCTCAGAAAAAGAAAGAAAAACTTGAGATCGACGCCAATGTTAAATGGGGCGATCTGCATGAAAAGTATAAACTTCTAAAACCTGTGAATTACAGTATGAAAGACGCTTTTGAGGCTAACCAGCCAATTCAGCATAAAATTTTAGGCTGGGGTTGGGTGATTTCTTCAGAAAATGATCGATTAGAAGTGTTGTTTAAAGATGGCAAGAAAATCTTGATCAGTAATTACAAATCATAGGCGATTGGCTCGGATTTTGGGCAGCTAACAGTAAAAAGTTAGTTGCCAAACCTCAGGAACTCTCTTAAAAATAAGTTAATGGCGAAAGACGATTTAGCGCAAGTAGAAGGTAAAGTTGTTGATGCCCTAGCTGGTGGCATCTACAAGATTTTATTGGACAATAATGTGGAAATTTCCGCGAAGTTGTGCGGAAAAATGCGGCGATTCAATATTAGAGTCGTCTTGGGTGATCGCGTCACAGTTGGCGTATCTCCTTATGATCCCTCTCACGGCCTCATCATGTATCGACATAAATAATTTTAAAATCGTATTTTTTTATCGTAGGTGACTCATGGAACAGACCCTTCAGCTTTATTTTTCTAAATTTCATCCCGGACTAAGTGTTAAATCAATTCAGGCCGTACTTGAGCTAACCGCCGAAGGCGGAACTGTGCCGTTCATCGCTCGTTATCGGAAAGAGAAAACCGGTAATTTGGACGAAGTTCAAATTCGCGCGATCGTTGAAGGTAACG
>CAZCHT010000178.1:0-9618 GCA_964498705.1 uncultured Bdellovibrio sp.
AACTACGTCCGGGCAGTTTTCACATGTTAGTGAAATAAATGTACGCAGTTTAATTGGGCCCTTCAGTCGTTTAATTCGATCGGCCAAAGTTGGATCCGGCATTTTACCTTTATGGTCTGAATTCAATATCGACAAGATGAGCGAAGTGAATTCATGTCCGCTTGGTATTCCAGAGAAAGTAATTCCCGTTGGTTTGCCATTGTGAAGGACTTTAAATCGGGGAATCAATGAAGCCATTCCGGGATTTAAATTTTTAGTTACACTGATTTTATCGCTGGCACTAGCAACGCCTTCAAGCAGGTCTAATAATTCAGCTTGGTCTGCGTGCTGGCTGAGATCGACAGCTAATTCAACATGACCTTCGAGTTTTTCAAATACAGTTTTAAGTTGTTCTTTCATATCTTGATCAATCATAGACGCTCCAATTCAATAGAATTCAAAAAATAAAGTGGTAATATGCAGAAATTTTAAGTCAGTTCTTAGAGATTCTTAATTCAAACTCACTTGCGCGTGCGAGTTTCAAATAATTTTCCCTGAGGCGGGGTGAAGTGAGCGATGCTTCCACACCGCTCACTGCTTACTAGGTCAGAATTAAATTTTACCAACTAAATCTAAACCAGGTTTCAATGTTTTTTGACCTGGAGTCCATTTCGCTGGGCATACTTCGCCTGGGTTTTTAGCTGTGTATTGAGCCGCTTGAACTTTTCTTAGTAATTCTTCAGCATTACGGCCGATACCGTTGTCATTCACTTCAGCCAATTTGATTAGGCCTTCTGGATTGATCAAAAAAGTTCCGCGATAAGCTAAACCTTCAGATTCAATATGAACACCAAATGCGCGTGATAAGTGACCTGTTGGATCAGCTAACATAGGGTATTTGATTTTTTTAATTGTTTCTGAAGTATCGTGCCAAGCTTTGTGTGTGAAATGAGTGTCTGTGCTTACAGAGTATATTTCTACACCCATTTTTTGGAACTCAGCATATCTATCAGCCATATCACCAAGCTCAGTTGGACATACGAATGTAAAGTCTGCTGGGTAAAAGAAAAATACTGACCATTTGCCACGTAGGTCATCTTGAGTCACAGTTTTGAAATCGTTGTTGTGATACGCTTGAACTTTAAAATCAGTTACGCGTGAATTAATTAATGTTTGCATAAATGCTCCTTCATATAGGTGGTTTTAAAAAACCACTTTGTTTATGTACTTACTCTACGGATTTTTAATCCAAAGGTAAAATCAATTATTTCTTTGATATAATAGATTTTCTCTATTATGATGAATAATGAGGCTTATCGAGAGGTAACTGTATGAAATCACGTATTAATTTTTCCATCACTCAACTTGAATATATTTGGGCGGTGTATAAGCATGGCCATTTTGCGAAGGCGGCCGAGGCGTGCAGCGTAACGCAGCCCACCCTAAGTATGCAGGTTCAAAAGCTAGAAGAGGACCTTGGGGTCATTATTTTCGATCGGTCTAGGAAGCCCATACTGCTGACAGATGTTGGAAAAAAAATTATCGAGCAGATTCAAACAGTACTTTTTGAGGCAAAAAAAATCGAAGGTATTATTTCACAAAGTGAATCCAATACCGTGAACGGCGAACTGATTGTCGGAGTCATCCCTACGATCGCACCGTATTTATTGCCGTTGATGTTACCAGTGCTAGAGAAAAGTTACCCAGATTTAAAATTAAAAATAATGGAACTGCAGACTAGCCGAATCATCGAGCAACTGAGCAATGATGAAATCGATGTCGGTATTTTAGCAACCCCGTTAAATATTCCCAAAGTGATTGAGATCCCAATGTATTACGAACCGTTTTTGGTTCTGAGTAACAAGGAACATTCACTCAGTAAAATGAAAAAAGTAAAGTACGCGAATCTAAACATGGACGATGTGTGGTTGTTAGAAGAAGGGCATTGTTTACGAAATCAGGTGCTAGACATCTGCGCCCTTAAGCCCAGCAAAGCCGCTAAACGTAATTTCGAATTTGAAAGTGGAAGTTTAGAAACGTTGAAACGATTGGTAAATTCGTATGGTGGCTACACTTTAATTCCACAGCTGGCTTCGGAAGAACTGGGATCAAACACGCAGTTGATACCGTTTGAACGACCGATTCCTTCACGTGAGATTGGGCTTGTGTATCAGCGGGCTCATTACAAAGAGAATTTGATTGAGACTTTGTCCGAGGCGATTTTGAAATCCATTCCTCCGGAGATTAGTCGGATTCGGCAGAAGGATTTGGATGTGATTGGGATTGAGGGAAAATAAACTTCCCCGTTTTTTTGAGTGGTTTCGATGGCCTCTCTTAAGAAGCTTTGTTCTTGGTGAGACGGTGATCTTCCTTTTGAGGGAAATCTTTTTAAAGACATAAAAAAAGCCTCGGCAGTCCTCGCCGGCGCTGAACGCCTGTCTGCGGAACTCGTTTTTTTCATGTCTTTAAAAAGATTTCCCTCAAAAGGAAGACCGAGCTTGTATTGCCGCTTCGGAAAGAAGACGGATCTTCATTTCCAAAAAATAAACCCACACCGCAGCCATTTTTTTTGGCGATGTCGCGGTATTGTGTTTGGGGCGGATATTATGCCGCCTTTTTATCGCCACGCAATTGAGCGGCGACACTTAAAGCGAGTGCGCAGAAAAATAGGAATACTAAGCGGACCTTGGCTCTCTCGAAATTACATTCTGTTAGTGAACCCACGTGAAATGCTACTTGTGCGCCGATAGATCCTAGGAAGATTGGGTCGCGGTGTTTTCGGTATTGTTTGAATGTGAATAGCAGTAATCCCGAAATGAAAATCATGTAGAATAAGAAGCCGGTTATGCCTGTATTACTTAGGAATTGTAAGTACTGGTTATGCGCGTGGCTTTGGAAATGGTCGGCGGGGATTCCTAGTTTTGCAAAGTAGGTTGGTAGGTAGGCCATGTAGTCGCCGTGGCCTATGCCGAATGCTGGGTAGTCTTTGAAGATTTCTAGGTTTGTGCGCCACAAGTTGTAGCGTTCGCTATCGTAGCTTTGTGAGGGGTTGAGGGCTTGGTCGACGCGGTTTTTGAATGTCGCCGATCCGACATACAATAATAGGGCGGTGACGATACCAGCGCCGGCAATGGCGAGACCTAAGCGTTTTCTATAGATAAATAACATCACAACAATAGCTGCTGATAAACCGGCCCAGGCTCCGCGTGTAAGTGTGAGGGCTACGCTGATTGCCGTTACTGTGAAGGCGATCAGAACTAGTTTTTGGGATTTTGTTTTTTGATTGCCGTGTTTCCATTCCGATACCGCTTCAAGAACAAATGGAACTAGAAATGCGGCGTACATGCCGTATATGTGCGCAAAATTCATGGGGTCATCAAATGGACCGGCAAAGCGCTGGCCATGGGTGAGTGGTGTTTGTTTAAATAAATCGATGCCTAAACCTAAACTGATAGCGCCATACATGAAGCAGGCAATCAATACCCAATACAACGGCTGCCAAAACGACAGAGTCATTGATGGCGTTCCGCGTTTAGTTAGGTAGTGATTTAGGAACCAGAACATAAATGTCAGATTTAAGATCCATTTCCATTCTGAAAGGTTTTTTAGTATATGTGGACTTGCACGTAATCCGATCACGATGACGGCGAGCCATAAACCAAAGAAGGCTAGCTCTTTAAGTCCCGATTTGCTGGATAACAACGGCGAAAACAGGGTCTGTTTAGTAAACCGCATCGTCAGCATGTAGAGGATAATCACTACGGACATAGCATCCATGAATGACTGTGAGATTAAAGTCGCACTTAAGAATACAAATAGCAGAGCGGTCATGGACGCAGTATAGCCACTTTGACGGGGCGTTGGCTAAGGAAAAATAAGGCGAAAAATGCGATTGAAAAATGCCTGAAAATTAACGACAATGGCGAAATGAAAATTCGTTTAACACCCAAGAATAAACTGACGTTGCTGGCTTTTGATGGCGCCGTCTATTTGCTGGCGATTCATTTGTTTTCATGGCTGCGTTTGGGTGACTTTGTTTGGTATTTTGATTCTGTAGGATTGTGGTTTATTACTATGTCTCTACTTGGGTTTAGTTATATTTTTGGTGCCTATGATGTCGAACCACATCATCGATTTAAAGATATTTTCCTTAGACAATTCTCTAGTTTTATTTTCACCATCGCGTTTGTTCTCACCGTTAACTACCTTCTTAGCAAAGACAGGTCGGGGATTTTTGGTCGCGGAATCTTGATTGGATCTACGATACTGTTCGGTATAGCCTCAATGTCATACCGGCGAATATTGTGGAGCATGCTTTCTGCTAGAGCAGGTAAGACGTCGTATTTGTTTTTGGCCGCCGGTAACCACAACCCCTTTATTGAAAACGAGATCGTTAAGAAATTTAAAATCAATTACGAGATTTTGAATTGGCTGCCGAATCATCCATTAGAAAAGATTCATCAAGACTGGCAAGCGATCGTAGTATCATTACCTTCCAATTTATGGAGCCCCGATTTAACAGCGCAGCTGATGCAGGCTCGTTTTGCCGGAAAAGAAATTTTGAATTTGTCGCAATTTTTTGAAGACATCGAGAAAAAGGTACCCGTCGATTTTCTAAGTAGCGAGTGGTTTATTTTTGAAAAAGGTTTTGATTTGTTTCATAACCCTCTCGGCCTGCGTGTGAAGCGCATTTTGGATTTAATCTTGGCATTGATGCTGCTTCTTGTGACGTGGCCGTTTCTGTTGATTTTCTCTTTGCTGATTAAACTTGAATCCCGCGGCCCCGCTTTTTACAGCCAAATTCGCACCGGCTTAAACGATCGCGAGTTCACGATTTTTAAAATGCGCTCGATGGTGACGGATGCTGAAAAGCAAGGTGCGCAATGGGCCAAGAGTAATGACTCTAGGATTACTCGTGTGGGAAAATTCATTCGATTGACTCGCATTGATGAGCTGCCTCAGCTTTGGAATGTAATTAAGGGAGATATGAGTTTCATAGGCCCACGGCCGGAAAGACCCGAATTTAACATCGAATTAGAGAAGGTGATTCCGTTCTATCGAATGCGCCATTTAGTTCGACCGGGTATCACAGGTTGGGCTCAAGTGATGTATGCCTATGGGGCCAGCGTAGAAGACTCAAAACAGAAATTGCAATTTGATTTGTATTACATTAAAAACTTTAGTTTCATACTAGATATACAGATTATATTTAAAACTATTCGCGTCGTCCTTTTTGGAAAAGGTCGATAAGGACGATAGAAAATAAAAGTAGATGACTAGATGACTAGACCACTAGACAAAAAGGTAAACGAAATTGAAAGTTATTGAGCACATCAACAGAGCCTTAGAAAAATCGAATCCACCAGAGTTCAGTTTTGAAATCGTGCCTCCGCCACGTGGTCGTTCCGTTAAAGAAATCATTGATATCGCTGAAGGCTTAAGCAAGCTGGATCCTCCATGGATCGATGTCACAAGTCATGCTTCGAGTGCTTATTATCACGAAAATTCAGATGGTTCGATCGTTAAGCGTACGTTTAAAAAACGCCCGGGTACGTTAGGGATTTGTGGTATCATTCAAAATCGTTTCCGCATAGATACTGTGGCCCACATACTGTGCCAAGGTTTTACCAAAGAAGAAACGGAAGACGCATTAATCGAGCTAAATTATTTAGGAATTCATAACGTTCTTGCCTTGCGTGGTGATAGCTTAAACTACAGCAAAGAAGTGTCTAAAAATCGCTCGATCAATCAATATGCGTCTGATTTAGTAACACAAATCAAAGGCATGAGCACCGGTCAGTTCATTGAAGAGATTTCTAATAGTGAACCTCTAGATTATGGAATCGGCGTAGCTGGCTATCCAGAGAAACATTTTGAAGCCGCTAATTTTAAAACCGATATTCAATTCTTGAAAAAGAAAGTGGACGCTGGCGCGGATTATATCGTGACTCAGATGTTCTTTGATAACCAAAAATACTATCAATTTAAAAAAGCGTGTCAGGATGCCGGTATCACCGCTCCGATTATCCCGGGCCTGAAAATCATTAAAAACGTAGCTCAATTAAAATCGGTTCCTAAAACGTTTAGCGTTGATCTGCCGGAAATACTTGTGGATGAAATTACGGCTAACCCCGCACACGTTGAAGAGATCGGTCGGCGTTGGGCCCTTGCTCAAGTTGAAGACCTAATTAAAAATGGCGAAAAAAATCTGCATTTCTACATTATGAACGATGCAGGACTTGTTATCGACTTAGTGAAAAAGTTTAAATAAGAAAGCTTTTAAAGAAAGCTAATGAAGACACCTAAATAATATTTCAAAGGAACACGGAATTGGAACAAACTTGGGTTTCCCCGGCCGATTTTATTAAGACTCCTATATTGCTTGAGCTGGAAGAACGCTTAAAGCGCGAGATATTGATTATCGATGGTGCGATGGGCACCATGATTCAGCAATATAAACTAACGGAAGCGGACTATCGCGGTACTCAATTTCCAAATCCTAAAAAGGATCTAAAAGGTAATAACGATTTACTGTGTATTACCAAACCAGAAGTGATTTACGAAATTCATACGCAGTACCTAGAAGCCGGTGCTGACATTATTGAAACTAACACATTCAATGGCACGACAACGTCTCAAGCCGATTATGAGCTAGAGAGCTGGGTGGATGAAATTAATCGACAAGCGTCACGTATAGCGATCCGCGCGCGTGATGATTACTTTAAAAAAACAGGACGCAGAACCTATGTTGCCGGAGCCCTTGGACCGACCAGCAAAACTGCGTCGTTATCACCCGATGTAGAGCGCCCGGAATATCGTGGTGTTACGTTTGATGAATTAGTGAAAGCTTACTATGGCCAAGCTAAAGTGTTCATTGACGAAGGCGTTGATATTTTACTGCCAGAAACAACGTTTGATACTTTGAATTTAAAAGCCTGCTTGTATGCGATTGAAACTCTGCAAGAGGAGTATCGCAAAAAATTCGCGTTGATGTTATCAGTTACGATCACTGACTTATCGGGCCGCACTCTATCTGGTCAAACATTGAAATCATTTTGGTTTAGCGTACGCCATTCTCGTCCCTTGAGTGTGGGAATCAACTGCGCACTAGGTGCCAGTGATATGCGTCCGTATATCCAAGAATTGTCTGAGATGGCTGATTGTTATATCAGTTGCTATCCGAATGCGGGTTTGCCGAATCCATTAAGCCCTACGGGCTATGATGAAACTCCGGCATCTATCGCTGCGGAATTAAGTAAAATGTCCAAAGCGGGACATGTCAATATCGTGGGCGGTTGTTGTGGTACTACGCCCGCACATATCGCGGCGATTGCAAATAATTTGCGTTCCGATAAGCCGCACGTGATTTCTGCTAAACCAGTTCGTTTTCGATTGTCGGGTTTAGAGCCTCTGGAAATGCCAACAACCGGTGAGAGATCATTTATGATGGTCGGAGAACGTACGAATGTTACGGGTTCACCAAAATTTGCTAAGTTAATCAAAGAAAATTCGTTGTCTGGTGGTTTGACTATCGCCCGACAACAAGTGGAAAATGGCGCCAATATTCTGGATATCAATTTTGATGAAGGCATGCTGGATTCAAAGAAACTGATGATTGATTTTTTAAATCTAGTCGTATCAGAACCGGATATTTCTAAAATTCCAATCATGATCGATTCTTCAAAATTTGAAGTGATTCAAGCGGGATTGAAATGTCTTCAAGGTAAAAGCGTCGTTAACTCGATTTCACTCAAAGAAGGCGAAACCTTATTCTTGAATCAAGCGCGTGAGTTGCAAAAACTGGGTGCGGCCGTTGTTGTGATGGCATTTGATGAAGACGGCCAAGCAGCTACGTTTGAAGACAAAGTTAAAATTTGTAAACGCGCCTATGATTTACTCGTCGGTAAGTTAAATTTCCATCCGGAAGATATTATTTTCGATCCGAATGTTCTAACTGTCGCGACGGGAATGGAAGAGCATAATCGTTTTGGCTTGGATTTCATTGAAGCCCTGAAAGAAATCAAAACAGTCTGTCCCGGTGTTTTAACGTCGGGCGGGATTTCCAATCTGTCGTTCTCGTTCCGCGGTAATAATAAAGTTCGCGAAGCTATGCATAGCGTATTTTTGTTTCACGCCATCAAAGCCGGTCTAGATATGGGTATCGTGAATGCTGGTATGCTAGAAGTGTACGAGAATATTGATCCAGAACTGCGTCGTTTGTGCGAAGCTGTGATATTAAATCAATCACCCGATGCCTCAGAAAAATTAATTCAGTGGGCTGATGCCAATTCAGGAAAGAACATTGATTTAACAGACTCGGGCGTTAAAACGGTCAAACAAAACGACTGGCGCTTGCTTCCTCTAGAAAAACGCATCGAATATGCCCTAGTTAAGGGTGTCGATGACTTTATTACCGAAGATACCAAACAGGCCGTAGAAAAATACAAACGGCCACTGAACGTGATCGAAGGCCCATTAATGGACGGCATGAAAGTCGTTGGCGAGCTATTTGGTCAGGGAAAAATGTTCTTGCCTCAAGTCGTTAAGAGCGCGCGGGTAATGAAGAAAGCAGTGGCTTATCTTGAGCCACTGATGGACGCTGAAAAAGTTGCATCCAACAATCAGCCTGTATTTGTCATTGCTACGGTAAAGGGTGATGTTCACGATATTGGGAAAAATATTGTCGGCGTAGTACTAGGTTGCAATGGCTACAAAGTAATTGATCTGGGCGTTATGGTTTCCATCCAAAAAATTATGGAAAAAGCTAAAGAGCATAAAGCCGACATCATTGGACTATCTGGATTGATCACGCCATCACTTGAAGAAATGATTTTCAATGCTCAGCAATTTCGTGATTCTGGTTATAATGTTCCGCTACTTATTGGCGGCGCAACGACATCTAAAGTTCACACCGCAGTGAAGATTGATCCACACTATCCGGGACCCGTCGTTCACGTTGGCGATGCTTCGCTAGTCGTTGAAGCGTGCTCGCATTTATTAGGCTCACAACGTGATAGCTATCGAGTTAAAGTAAAAGAAGAATACCGCCTGATTCGTGAAGCCTATTTAACTCGTAAATCTGAAACTGAACTTGTGCCGTTAGAAGTGGCTCGTAAGAACCCGTATAAGTGGAATAAAGAATCAGCTCAACTGGAAGAACCAAAACAAACAGGTATCATCGAGATATTTCCGTCATTGGAAGACATAGTTCCTTATATCGATTGGTCACCATTCTTCTGGTCATGGGGATTAAAAGGCACGTACCCAAAAATTTTGCAAAATGCCCAAAGTGGTGTGGAAGCAAAAAAATTATTTGATGAAGCTCAAGTGCTGCTTAAAAAGATCGTCGATCAAAAACTAGTAACGCCTAAAGTTTTAATCGGACTATTTAAAGCGCGCAGTGAAAATGATTCGGTCGAAGTAGACGGGCTTGATAAAAAGCATGTGTTTCAGTTCCTTCGTCAACAACGTCCGAGCGAGATTAATAATAACGTGCATTATTGCTTAAGCGACTTTGTGGCTCCGAAAACAGAAAACGTAACCGATTATATGGGTACATTCTGCGTGACGGCTGGGCCACAAATTGAAACACTAGCTGATGAAGCCGCTAAAAAGGGTGATGATTACCAATCGATTCTA
>CAZCHT010000179.1:0-9601 GCA_964498705.1 uncultured Bdellovibrio sp.
CAGCGGCTTCTTTTTTGGCTTTATCAAACAACACGCCTTCGCGGCCATTTGCGTAAACACCCGGATTTTTTTTGCGAACGACATCAGTGAAATCGCCCGTGTAAAACATTTGGAATTTTTCTTGTCCACTATGGAATGCCGCTAATAAAGTCACTTGCAGAAGAGCATCGTCCCAACGAGTGGTCTTTTTTTGAATACGGCGATACTGTTCGGCTGTGTGGATCGCTAAATAGTTTGTCGCAACGCGAATCGTGTCAGGTTGTAATTTACTTAAACCCGACGAGTCGGAAGATCCTAAAATGTTCACAAGAACTTTATAGAGGTCAGCGATTTCTTTCTCGCTCTCTTGTTTTGTCACATCAGCGATACTATTTAAATACATAGAATCAGACCAGTCGCCGACTTTTCCTGATGTCCAACCGTAACTTCGACCGCCCATTTCAGATTTTGGGAAATTAATATGAATATTGTAGATATTCGGTGCTAAATAAACGGAAACTCCGCCGCCACTTTTTAATTTCTCTTCGTTGCTACCGGTGCGAATAGCGCCTTCCTTTTCCATGGCTGCGGCGATATTGTTATGTACCACGTCGAAATAAGTCTGCCCGATCATATCTGATAAAATAAAATTAGGGTGCGCAGCTTGAGGCAAAACCTCCAGCTCAAAATCTTTAGCCGAGCTACTGGTCGCCAAAAAGGTCGATAGCGAAATTAAAAGAAGGGTTTTAAACGTATTTTTGGCTGATTGCATTGCGCACTCTCCGTTAGTTTTGTGTCAGGGAAACTGGTGTTGCGAGATTCAGGCCTGCTATAAAGAAATATAATGATAGATCTTAGAATTATTCTGACTAACGCCTATACATTGGACAAATAAGGCGGTTTTAATTGTTGCCACAGGCAGAATGCCGTTAGACAAATTATGTATGTTGAAAAAAATTCAAAAAGCCGTTGTGTTGTTTAGTTTGTTTTTCTCTTTTTACTCTTTTGGCTGGGGGAATGTTGGTCACAGAGCTTCGGGCCTGATTGCCGATGCTAAACTGACCACGCAAGCAAAAATGGCGATTAGCCAATTGCTAGGTCAGCAATCGCTAGCCGATGTCGCTAACTGGGCCGACACTATTAAATCAGGTAATAAATATGTCGCGACTCACTGGTATCATTTTGAAAATATCACTGACGGATTTGATTATCTTAAAAATTTAAAAGCGATGCCCAATGATAAACGTGTTTTGGGTGGAGTGATCCAAGCCGTTTTAGTTTGCGAAGATATTCTGCGATCACCAACAGCTACCAAATGGGACAAAGCCGATGCTTTGAAATTTATTGTTCATTTTATTGGCGATATTCATCAACCTTTACATACAGGTCGGCCACAAGATAACGGGGCCACTAAAGTTCCAGTTAAGTGGTTCGGAACCGACATGAGTTTACATGGTGTTTGGGATTATGGAATGATGGAGAGTGGCCATAAAGATATTTTTCGCCCGGGAATGACGCTTGAGCAGGCGAGTTTGGCCTATGCACAGTATTTAGGCCAGGGGGCACAGCGGGCTCGCATCGTGTATCAACAGACGGGTATTGAAACGTGGTTAAATGAATCGATCAGCCTACGCGCACAATCCTATGATCAAATGTACAACAAAGATCAAACTCGCTACCAAGCTACGAATTTGCCGTACATAGATTCACGCGTTTTATTTTCGGGTTTAAGAATCGCTGATACATTGAACCAAATCTTTGCGAATACACGACAACCAAATATGAATGTTGTATTCAAACAACAAATTGAAGCCATCGTCGGGGCTATTAATAAGATCATTAATATTAAACCATAGGAAAAATGGGGTAAAGTTCCCATTTTTTTTAATCCACTTTACAAAATCTGCTCCACTGTACATATTATCTCTTTAGGAGGCTTTATGCAAAGTGGGTTGGTTATTCTTTTTTCCGTACTTTTTTTATCTGGTTGTGGAATGCAATCGATTCCTACCGCAAAAAATGATGTCGAAGCGTCTCTGTCCGAAGTGACTAATCAATACAAGCGTCGTGCGGATTTAATTCCAAATTTAGTGGCGACCGTGCAAGGTTACGCCAAACATGAAAAAGAAACGTTAGAGGGGGTCACTCAAGCGCGAGCCCAAGCGACTCAAGTCACCATTGATCCCTCCAAAGCAACTCCGGAACAAATTCAAAAGTATTCGCAGGCCCAAGGCCAATTAAGTAGCGCTCTCGGACGCTTGTTGATGGTGGCCGAAAAATATCCAGACCTAAAAGCAGATCAAAATTTTCGTGATTTGCAAGCCCAGTTAGAAGGGACAGAAAATCGTATCACTATTGCTAGGCAACGATATATCGAGTCCGTAAAGCAATTTAATAATTTGGTGACCGTTCCTCCGACGAGCTGGACGAATTCAATATTATACCATCATGAAAAATTACCTCAATGGGATGTGAGTGCTGACGAGAAAACTAAAATTGAAAAACCCCCTGAAGTTAAGTTTTAATGAGGGCTATTTTTACCTTTCTATTTTTTTCTCTTTTGGTAAAGGCCGCTGATATTCAGTGGCCGGCAATGAATTCTGCAGTCGTCGATCAAGTTGGCTGGCTGGATACTCAAGAAAAGCTAGAAATTGAAAATCTGATTTACTCCTACCACCAAAAAGGGAAGGCTCAGATTCAAGTCGTTATCGTAAGTAACTTGCAGGGCTTACCAGTAGAGAACTATTCCATCCAGCTCGTCGAGCGCTGGAAGTTAGGTGATAAGAAGCGCGACGATGGTGTTTTGTTTTTAGTATCTGCCAGCGATCGCAAAATGCGGATAGAGGTAGGACAAGGACTAGAAGGGGCGCTGACCGATTTGCACGCCAAACGGATTCTAGATGATCGCGTGCGACCTTTGTTTAAAACTAGAAATTATGCAGCCGGAATTGCAGCGGGGGTCGTGGAAATCATTTCCGCCATTGATCCTGAATATGCAGGTCAGGCGCTGCCGGCGAGACCTTCCTCATCACCAGTTATTGATGAACAACCGTCTTATGTTTGGATTATAGTCATTCTCTTTATTCTGATAAACCTCTTTGGTCGTAGACGACGTGGTAGTGGTATCTTACCATTTCTAGGTGGTTTTTTGCTGGGTGGCGGAGGCAGAGGAAGGTCTTCGGGCGGCGGTGGTTGGTCTGGTGGCGGCGGCGGATTTAGTGGCGGAGGAGCTTCTAGTGATTGGTAAAAAAAAGTTTCTTTCCGAAGATGAAATTAAAAAAATCACGGATGCCGTAGTGCGAGCTGAGCAAGGCACACGTGGTGAAATCGTGCCAATGATTGTGGCTCGAAGTTCGACGATTGGCCATCTACCAATTTATATAGCGTTGATGCTATTCAGTATCCTCCTGGTGATGTTGATTGATTGGCCGCCGTTATGGCTGTCAGACTATTTGAACCGATGGCATGGTCTACCTTTGGTGGGATTGTTTGCCATATGCTGGTTGTGTGGTTTTATTCTAAGTTATGTGCCAATCATCCAAAGGTGGTTAATTCCAAATAGTGATGAAGAGTCCCAAGTTTGGAGTCGCGCACGCAGTGAGTGGGCATTTAACCAGTTACAAAAAACAAAAGAACGAACGGGGATATTGCTTTTTGTATCCGTAATGGAACGTAAAGCAGTCATTCTTGCGGACGAGGGAATTTCTAAATATTGTCCTGAAAAGACATGGCAAGAAGTTATAGATGCTTTGACAACGCACCTTAAAAAAGGGGAATGGGCATTAGGGTTTGAGACGTCTGTTCATCGCTGCGGTGAAATCTTAAAGGCTCACCTTCCCGCAGCAGAACCCAATAAAAATGAACTCTCTGATCGAGTCATCATTAAGGACTAAAAAACTATTATCATGCCAATAATGTCATAATTAACGGTTTTCCCTTAGTAATCACTAGGGTGTGTTCATACTGAGCCGTTAGAAATCTTTTAGCCGTAGCTAATGTCCATCCATCACCAGTTTCAAATACTTTTGTAGCGCCTGTCGAAAGAAAAGGCTCGATCGTGATAACTTGGTTTTCTTTCATAACGCGTTTATCTTTGCGATCGTAATAAGCTGGAATAAAACCAGGTTCTTCATGAAGAGCGCGCCCAACGCCGTGGCTGCCCAAGTTTTCAATAATGGTTAATTTGCTTCGATGCGCTTCTTTTTCAATCGCTTTACCAATATTATTTAAAGGCTGTCCCGCCGTCGTAGACCGAAGCGCCATCTCGAGCGCACGTTTTGTCGCTAGGCATAGATTTCTTTTAATTTCTGATTCAGGGGGAATAATGAACGAGCCTCCGGTGTCTGCAAAATAACCGTCGAGTTCAGCGGACACATCAATGTTAACTAAATCACCAGCCGCAAATACGCGTGCACCGGGAATGCCGTGTGCCGCTTCTTCATTGACGCTGATACAGGTAGTGCCTGGAAAATTATAAACAAGTTTGGGCGCCGAACGAGCACCGTGTTTTTCTAGAAAGACGTGTCCAAGCTGATCGAGTTCACGGGTAGTGATACCGGGCTCTAGTTTTGAGCCCATAAACTGAAGGCATTGAGCCACTATTTTACCAATTTTTCGAAGAGCTATAAGATCGTATTCATTTTCAATCGACATATGGACATCATAGCACAATTCATATCATTTGATAATTGTTTAGTTCAGATAACTAAAATTCACCCGAAGATTGTAAATTAAGAACAGATCCCGTAAACTAAACTGAATTTTTATGGAGTTTTTCGGTGACCAAGTACATTATCCTAATTGATCAGGCGCCTTTGATTCAACAAGCGATTGATGAATTAGAAAGCTGGCACGACAAGATCGAGGCTCTCGAGATTCAGATCCAACGGTTTCAAGATACTGATTTGAAACTATTCAATGAATGGTTTCAACTAACTTCTCAAAATTATCAACGAGATATCGATATCATCTTTACCGCCTATCAGAAGATCGCAGAATTTCACAATTGGGTAGTCCACACTGCAGAAGATAAAAATGTGTCATTGCCTGAAGCCTATTATTTAATGGTACAGGAAGAAGAGCAGTTTTTGAAGGGCACGGCTGAAGAGAGGGCACGGATACTTAAACTTCGGGAGCGACGGCAGAAGGCCATTAACGGCGAAATGGATGATGAGTCAAGCGATGCCGGTGACTCTGGCGATGAAACTATTTTTGATGATATTTCTGAAGAAGAACAACAAAAACAGGCGCAAGAACAACTCAACAACGCTCGCATTTATCATGAACGAGAGCTGCACTATTATGACATGCTCAGTGAAAAACAAATTCGAAAAATCATGAAGGACGATTCGGATGGGTTGATGTTACTGGTCCAGTGCGTGACGATTTCATTAGAAACTTATCGTTATGATTTAATATTAAAAATTTGGAATTGTACGCCGCCGAAAATAAAGAAGACGTTCAATAAAGGTTTTCAAAAAGAGTTTGGCATGTCGCTGGATGGTCTTCTTGAGCGCGTGACCGAAAAGGCTCGCGAAGACGCGGGAGTCGATGAAGATGACGAGTTCGATTTTGCTCGGCACTTTGAAAGTCCTTTTGATAAGTCGTCGGCGAAAAAAACTAATTGGGAAACACCGGAACCAGAGGATTCTGAGCTCGCAAAGATTTACTATCGTCGGTTGATGCAGAAAGTTCATCCGGATAAACTAAAGAATGAATTTGTTTCCTCTAGAAAAAACTGGTTGGAACGATTGTGGAAAAAAATCCAAACGGCGTATTCAGATCAGAATGTGACGTCTCTTAAAAATCTGTATCTGCAAGTGTTGATTTCGCTAAAGCACTACGACGAAGTCACATATTCGGAACTCAAGCAGGGCGCCGAGTTGTTGAAAAAGGAATATACGCGTATTCGCGAGTCTCAGTCACAGACGCTGTCCCACCCCGCATGGGGATTTTCTCATCACAAATCGTATAAGAAGCTAGAAAAAGAAATCGCCGAACCTTACAAAGAAAATAAGAAACGTTTAACTCGGGATAAAATGCGGTTAGAAGAACTGCACGCGTCGCTGAAGCAATCGGCCGAGGCGGCTCTGGGAACGGGTGGTTTTCCTCCGCCATTTAGAAAAAGGAAACGACGTGCGCGACGCCGGCGTTAGGCGAATAGCTAAAAGACTATTGTTTTTTAACGGCAGCTTGTAGTTTGGTAAAGTCGTCTTGGTATTTTTTGGATTTCTTTAATTCACCGTATAGTAATTCACCTAGTTTCCGACCGGCTTCAACGTCGGTTGGGTGATGTACTCCGGCCATGATTCGATTGCGACCAACTTCTAAACCACGCGCCTTTAATTTATCGGCAAGCTGCGGAAATACATCCGTTAAAATCAGCGAGAACAATTGTCCAATGGTTCCATGTCCGCTTGGGAATGCGCCAGAATCATCTTTAGGAACACATGGCTCGATATCCTTTAAATATAAAAATGGACGTTTGCGCGGAAAATCTGATTTTAATTTTCCGATAATTGGACTGATATTTCTGTGAACCTCGATAAAAAAATCCTTAGTTGCGTTCACTTGGACGGCGTTCAAAGGGCCCTTTGGCTCGCCAAACATCGCCGCGAAATCGGCATTTGCTTCAAGATTGGCTTGGGCGCAGTCGGCAGCCGTTCTATTTTTTTGAAGTTTGCGAATTTCTAACTCGTCGGCTTTTTGTTCTTTGCTATTTTCCGTCGGAGGCTTTGGTAGTTGCGATTTTAATGTCTCGGATACACCGGCCTGAATGTATACCGACTCGGTTTTCGTGTGTTTCGCAACGTCCTTAGCCAAAGTGAAATTAAATACGAACAATGCGGATAGAACAAATTTACTCAATGAAGTAGTAGTCATGAATGCCTCAAATTCGGTTAATAATCTTATAGCTTTTTAAACGGTGTATGAGCTACTTTATTATGTGGACACACCCGAGTAAAGCTTAACGGTCCTGATCGTTGCTAAACTAAAGCAGTTTATCTGCATAAAAAGCTAGTGCCATAAGCATTTCCCGTCGCACGTTATTAAAATTAGTTTTGAAACCGCGACCAATGTCCCGGTAATTTTACAAGCCAGACTTGATCTCTGTCTAATTTTCACTGGATCTACATCGAGAGTGTAGTGTGAATGATACAATCTTCAGCATTTGCTCGCGACAATAAAACATGCAGAAATTTAAAAACACATTGAAAACGACACTAGTGGCTGCGCTTACGTTAGCAGTAGGCGCGAATTTAGTCGCATGTAATAAATTTAGTTCTGAGTCTAGCCCCGTCTCTTCGGAAATGGGATCAATCGTTTGTCCTCAAAGTTATGAAGTCACAATGGATTTTTTCGGCCAGCTCGTATCCGAGCAAGAAAATAAATCAATGGATATCAGTGAACACGATTTTTCAGAAGCGGTGAATACGGATCAAACATTTCAAGGCGCTGCTAACTCTTATTTCAAAACCGAATTATACACATTATATAAAGAATTCTATCAAGATGTGAAGTATCTCTCGAGCGTAGAGAAAAACTCGAATTTGCCAGAGTTAGTATCGTTCCTAAAAGTGGAAGATATAGATTCAGAAACTCGTAAAAATCTAGTCGCTAAATATAAAACAAAAGTGAACGAAATCAGCAGCAACATGAAAAGTATGGGTTATTCCTGCCCAAATGATGGGAATAATGATGTAGGCAGCGGCGGCGAGCCCAAACCAGTTCCAGGATCAAATCCGACTGAACGTGAAGCAGTGACAAGTGACTTAGTAGCTTCGATGAGGAAAGTTTTTGCAGTGACTTATCAAAGCTGCCAAGTGCTAGAGAAAAAACCGTTAGAGAAAGCTGATAAAAACGTTCAAGGTATCACTGAAGAGTGCTGCCATGAAGGTGGTGGACTGATTCGGCATATTAATAATCTGAGTCTAGTTCAAACGACGCATCCTTATCTACAAACGACGTATGACAGTCAATGCGTGGATATCAGAAAGAAGCCGTTAATTTATGACTTTGGAGGCCGACCGGCATTTACGCGCGGATCAAACGGCAAACTTAATTTTTTCACTAATTATGGTGGCTCAGAAGTTCTGGGTTATGATTGTTCTGCGATGGTGTACACGGTGGTGATGGGAGCCGGTTTTCGATTAAAAGAAAACAAAATGTTTGTAGCCGCCGATGTGGTGGCGGCACAATCGCGCCAGTTTTTAGATCCTGAGTCCAAAGGCTGGAGCTGTTTAGATTCTGTGGATTTTTCGCCTGAAACGGAGGAGCCAATGTTGGCGGGCGATATCGCTTCGATGGATGGTCATACGTTTATGATTTATCGTGCCGGCAAGGATCCCTACGGAATTGATAATTTAACGGATTGTAAGAAAGTCGATAGTCAAAATTTCGATTTTGATTTGATGCAATCTTCGCCCAGTAAAGACGGTGTTGGCATCAACGTGTACGTCGGTAAGGACTATCTGCTAACGAACGATACAATGGAAAAAGGTTTTGTGGAGTATGCCAAAAACTATTGCGAGCGTAAAAAGAACGCTTCGACTAAAAAAATCAAACTTAGCTATTTTTCTTTGGTGCGTTTAAGTACCAAGTCATCGTGCCGTATGCCGGCGGTGGCGCTTGAAAATGAATCGTGCGTTCAGGAATGTCTTAAAACTTCCACAAATTAGAATCTAACAAGTGGCTCGGTTTGATGTTCTTCATCGCCGTCATTACACTCGAGCCCACATTGGGAATGTCGACTTCTAGTTCTTTGATTAGCTTTTTCATCTTTTTACGTTTTAAGCCTTCCTGAGATCCACACAAATTGCACGGAATGATCGGAAAATTCCACAGATTCTTTAACTCAATCAAATCATCTTCTTTGACATAGCATAACGGTCTGACGACTGTGTGAGTGCCTTCATCGCTTATTAACTTGGGAGGCATTGATGAAATGTGGCCGCCATAGAACATATTTAAAAATAAAGTCTCAATTAGATCGTCGCGATGATGGCCTAAGGCTAATTTGTTGATTCCTAATGACGTGGCATGATCATACAGAATCGCACGACGGAACTTTGAACACAATGTGCAGTAGGCTTTGCCTTCGGGGGTTTTTTCTTTCACTACCGAGTACGTATCACGCTCTACAATTGATAACGGGATATCATGGGCTTTGTAGAAATCTATAAATGCTTGAGCATCAAAGCCAGGCTGCTTTTGATCAAGACAAACACACTCGAACGTAAAATCAAGCTCGGCGCGACGCTGGATTTCTTTTAAAAGTAGGGACAGGATCGTTGAGTCTTTGCCGCCAGAAACACAAACCATAATACGATCATTGTTTTGAATCATATCGTAATCATTCAAAGCACGAACGATGTCTTTGCGGATTTTTTGAGCTATGGGGAGGTTGTAATCAACGGTCATGCGGATGTGATAGTCCATTTTGGGGGGTAAATCTAGTGGGTTGGGGGGCGGATGTGAAAATTTCCCAGTTTTTTAAGTTGGAGCGGGAGGTTTCCCTTAAATCGCTTTAGTTCTGGGTCGGGCGGGGATCTTCCTTTTGAGGGCTTTTTTTTAAAGACATAAAAAAAGCCTCGGCAGTCCTCGCCGGCGCTGAACGCCTGTC
>CAZCHT010000180.1:0-9576 GCA_964498705.1 uncultured Bdellovibrio sp.
TTTTTTGCTCTTGCTTCGAAATCTGGCCAAGGATTTTTGGTACGTTTTCTTTAGGTAGGTCGCGGTTAGAATGACTCGGTTTGTATTTCGGGCTGCCAGAATAATCTTTTGGTTTATTGCCCTGCTTATCCTGATCTTTGTCATCGTCTTTGGAATCGCCGTCTTTTTTGTCTTTACCGTCTTTATCTTTCTTGTCGTCGTCTTTGTTGTCTTTGGATTCACCGTCGCCTTTACCGCCACCTTGCTTTTGCTGCATCAGCAATTCGATATTGGTTTTAACTTCGATCGATTCAGAATTCAGAGCCAAAGCATCTTGATATTTTTTCAAGGCATCATCGATTTTATTCTCGCGTGCCAGCAACTGGCCCTGATTAAACAATGAGGCAAACAGCGTCGTATACAATGCCGATCGTTCCCATTGCGCGTGGATTGGCTGTTTTTCTAGATTATCAATTTCAATTTTAGAATACTCTTCTGCGTTCTTATAAAGCTTCATAGCGCGCTCTGGATCTTTTAGAACGTCATACGTTGAACCCAAATTGGAATGCACAGCCGGCAGGAATGGTTCAATCTCGAGAGCTTTCATATAGCCCGTTTGATTTTCATCCATTGATTTTTCTTTTATTTTTTTTGAGGTCGTGTTGTTGATATAGACGGCGCGCAGATCAGTGAACTGACAGCCCATCATACCCACCACTAAAAAAATCGTTAAAATCAGTCCGCTATTTCTAGGTCCGTTATTTAGTGCTGTCGACATAACGTCCCTTCCATTTTGGAGCGTGCGATTTACGCTCGCCCATAATTAACTCCACTAATCCAAAAATAAATGCAATTAACAGGAACAATTGAAAGCGCTCTTCATAGTCCGTTACGACTGTCGATTCAAACTGTGATTTTTCAAAGTCACGAAAATCATCAACCAAGCTTTGAATATGGTTGCCACCAAACACCGAGAAATAGAATGAGCCTTTTCCTTTTTGCGCTAGGGATTTCAGGAAATCACCTTTTACTTGAGTTAAAACCGTTTGGCCCTTGCGATCTGTTTTATAACCTTTTAAATAACCAAAATTATCTCGCTTAGGAATGGTTCCACCTTTTTCGGTGCCGTAAGCAATCGAAAAAACGCGAATGTTTTTCAGAACAGCGTCTTCGACCGCTTTGATCGCGCCGTCTTCATGATCTTCACCATCAGAGGCCACTAAAATTACGCGAGTGACTTTAGAACCCGAGTCCGTTGTGACGCCGCCGCGTTCAAACACATCCATGGCATGGCGAATAGCTGATTCCACATTCGTTCCCTGATTTGAAATCAAAGTCGTCGTCAATGAATCCAGATACATTTTGATCGCGCCCATATCATTTGTTAACGGCGACATTAAAACCGATGATCCCGCAAAGGCGATCACGCCGACTTTATTTCCTGGCATAAGATCCACTAGTTTTGCTAATTCTAATTTGGCTTGATCTAAACGTGATGGACGCAAGTCTTCAGCCATCATACTTTCTGAAACGTCCACAGCCAGAATGATTTCAAAACCTTCCGATCTAACGACCGCTTGGTTTTGACCCAATTGCGGACGAGCCAGTGCGATCGCCATAAATACAAGAGCCGTGAATTGCAGAAACCATTTCCATTTACGTTTGCGATAGTCAAATGTCGCCAGTATCTGGCTGACCATAATGGCATTGAAAACCTTTTTTAATTTTCTTTGCGTCGATGTATGCATCACAACCGCTATGGCATAAAATACTAAAGCAACAACAACTAGGTAAAATGCACCCGGAGATTCAAACCGAAACATTACGGCACCCTCCTTAACCACGTTGATTGCAGCAACCAGGCCAACAAATACAAAGCGATGGCAATTAATAAGTAGGTTGGAAATTGCTCGGTGTATTTAGTGTACTTGTTCACATCTGTTTTTGTTTTTTCTAATTTATTGATTTCGTCGAAAACACTTTTAAGGGAATCTTCTTTTGTCGCGCGATAATATTTACCGCCGGTTTCAGAGGCCATTTTTGAAAGCAATTCTTCATTCACGGTCGATTCAAATGGCTGGTACGTTTTCACTTTGTTGCCCATGAAATCTCTGACATAGATAGGGATACGAGTCGGACCGTCTTTACCCAGACCGATAGAATAGATTTTAATTCCGTAACCTTTGGCAAGCTCAAGGCCCGTTTCAGGATCGATCGTACCACTGTTGTTTTCACCATCAGTCATAAAAATCACAACACGTGTTTTAGCTTGCGAATCTTTTAAACGGCTAACCGCATTCGCCAAACCCACACCTAGCGCCGTACCTTCCTTGATACGTGCGTCTTGTGCGGTTGTGATTTCACCAATGCGGGATAGGATTAATTCGTAATCTAATGTCGGAGGAACCAAAGTAAAAGCTTCACCCGCGAAGATAACGATACCGATTTTATCGGTCGTTCTATTCTTTACGAATTCCTGGATACGTTCCTTTGCGGCTTCTAAGCGATTCAAAGGTTTCATGTCTTCGATCAACATACTGTCCGAGATATCAAAGGCGATTACGATGTCGATGCCTTCGACATTGGTTTTGATTTTCGTATCGGCTGTTTGCGGACGGCAAAGTGCGATGACAACAAATACTAAACTAGCGACTTTCAAAAACAATGGTAGCCGACTGAATAAAACTTTCAGACTCTTCATCCCTGTTTTTAAAATCGTCACGGTTGAAAACTTAAAAGAACTATTTTTATCTTTCTGTTTTAAATAGGTCCATACCAGACCGGCGATTAATGGTAACAACAGCCATAGATATGCGGGGTCTTTCCACTGCATTACTTGGCTCCTCGTAAACGTTTAATCAGCTGCGTATCTTTCGCAAGTATCGCGGATTGTAATTGATCGGCGCGTTCTATCCATTTGCGGGCTTTTTCAGAAATCGACATGGCATCTTTAGGCTCTAGTTTATTTTTACCAACGCCCACTTTTTGAAACTCACTAGCCAGTTCCGTTAAATCAGCACCTAAAACGGAATACAGTAAATCATGGCTTTCTTCCAATTCAGAAATAATTTTCTTCCACGGCTGTTCAAATAAAGTAATTTTGAACGCGCGCGCCAAAAACACGCGCATCGACGCTTCCACGTTTTTCACTAGTTTCAATAAGTCTTCGGGTGATTGAGCCACCTCATCTGCGCCTTCGCTTTCTAATCGGCTACGCGCGCTGAACACCGCGTTTTCACGCTGAAGTTTTCTGTACGAAGTAAAGAACTGCGGCAGAGGCAGAGTTCCATCTTCTAGAGTTTCTAATCGTTTTAATAGTTTGCGACGTTTCATACGCGCACGCGCCGTCACGGCCACTGATGACAACAGGCTAAATAAAACGGCCGCGAGCAGAAGCCAATAGAACAATGGGATCACAACGCCCAATCCTGAAATTGGTCCGAACATCTCGGGCTTTTCATCGGGTTTTAAAACCGATGAAACTTCGAATTTCACAGGGGATACGATAGTGTAGTCTTGCGCATCGTCAGTTAACACGACATTAGGAATATCTTTAGGACCCACCGTGTACGACGTTAACATCAAACCCAGTTGATCTCCGCCTTGTGCGGCTTTTACAAAAACGATGTCGTAATTTTTTGGCGGCGCTTCGTTTTTGGAAGGAGCCAACGTCGACGAAGACCCTGGATGCGCGGCCGAAGCGTCCATTTGAGGGGCCGCGGCCATCGGTTTGATTTTCAATTTTGCCAAATCCACAACGACCCCGGTCGGCAATTGGCAATGGGCTTGGAATAACTGTCCGACAGTTAGCTTGGGCTGGTTATTAAGAAATTCGTACGTGCAGTTTAAATCCATTATTTCTTTCTTCTAAAGTAGGCAATCAAGGGCTGTACAAAATCCCCTTGAGTCGAAATCACTATTTTATCCACTTGCGATTTTTTCAGCATTTTATCGCGCGCTTCATTTTGAAAATAAAAATTACGTTTAACTCGCTCTTTTGTGAAAACGGACGTTGTGTCTAGCAATATACGTTCGCCTGATTCCGCATCTTCAAATTCGATCAGACCCAAATCTGGAAAATTTTCTTCCACGGGATCATTCACGACGCAGGCAATGACTTCATGTTTTTTAGCTAGCAATCTTAAACTTTGTTCATAGTTTTGATCAAAAAAATCGCTCATAAAAAACACGGTCGCGCGTTTCTTCAAAAAACCCTGCAAGAACGCCGCTGTTGACGACAAGTTGGTTTTTCGACTGACGGGTTTGAAATATAACAAGTCCCTTAGCAATCGTTGCAAATGACCGCGGCCTTTTTTGGGTGGCACGAAATGTTCGACCCGGTCCGAGAATAATATCAATCCGACTTTATCTTTGTTCTGCTCGGTAGCGTAGGCCAAAAGAGCGGACAAATAGACGATGACTTCGCCCTTTACATATTTTCCAGATCCAAAATCTGTGGATGCACTGATGTCCACGGCCAAGATCACGGATAGTTCCCGTTCTTCTTCATATGTCTTCACATACGTTTTTCCCGTACGCGCCGTCAGCGGCCACGAAATAGAGCGCACGTCATCGCCTGGCACATATTCCCTGAAATCAGAAAATGTCATGCCTTGGCCTTTGAAGTGCGTGTGATACTCGCCTGAAAAAATGTTGTTCACCATTTTTTTAGTCTGGATTTCAATCAGTTTAACTTTCTTGAGTATCTCTTTTGGAATCATGCTGGGACTTCAATTTGGGCAAGAATATCTTTGATGATATCATCCGTTTTAATATTTTCTGCTTCGGCTTCGTACGTCAGAATCAAACGATGGCGCAGAACATGGTAAGCGATCGCCTTGATATCTTCGGCGGTAACATACCCGCGTGCTTTTAAGAACGCGTGAGCTTTAGCGGCGCGAAGTAAACTGATCGTGGCACGCGGCGATGCCCCGACGTTAATCAACGTTGCAATTTTACTTAAACCATATCGAGATGGTTCACGTGACGACATCACGATATCAACGATGTAATTTTTGATTTTTTGATCGACGTAAATCTGATCGGCTTTTTCACTGGCACGCAAAAGATCTTCTTTAGTGATCACTGAATTAATTTTTGGCTTATCATTGCGACCCATGCGATTTAGGATTTCGAGTTCATCCCCTTTCGTTGGGTATTTCACGTTGATCTTAAACATGAAGCGATCCATTTGAGCTTCTGGTAATGGGTAGGTGCCTTCTTGTTCTAATGGATTTTGCGTTGCTAACACCAAGAACGGCGCTTCGAGTTTATACGATTGTTCGCCGATGGTGACTTGTTTTTCCGCCATGGCTTCAAGCAATGCGGATTGGACTTTGGCTGGGGCACGATTGATCTCGTCCGCAAGACAAATGTTTGTAAACACGGGACCTTTTTTCGGAGCGAAATCGCCAGACTTGGGATTAAAAATCATTGTACCAATTAAATCTGTCGGTAATAAATCCGGAGTAAATTGAATACGCTTAAAATCTAACGAGATAGATTGGGCCACCGAAGAAATTGTTAATGTCTTTGCTAACCCAGGAACGCCTTCCAAAAGAATGTGTCCACCGGTTAGTAAACCCATCAAAATCCCGTCGACCATTTCATTTTGTCCGACGATGACTTTGTTAATTTCAATTTTCATTTTTTCAATGAACTGACTTTCTTGTTTGATCGCCGCGTTCAACGCTAAGATATCTACTTCCATTCTTGGGCCTCGCTAGTAATGTAATAGCTAAGTATGCTTTAGAATTCCTAAAAATATAAATAAAATCATCACGGTATAGGTATGACGCTTTAGGAAATTCTGTTGCTTAAATTTCAGATATTCAGAATACTATTTCTATGGTGACGTTTTCAAATTCGACAAAAGTCTGGCTGTTCATACTTGTATCAAGTGTCTCTTTGTTATTTTATGGTTACTCAGCATTTGGCCGAGTCGGTTTGATTCTGGGATTTTTCTTTTCGCTGTTCTTTAACGTACTTATATTTATCTACGGCGATTTTAAGTTATATAATTTCTTTAAATCGACAGAGCTAAAAGGCCAGGACCCGTACGGCGCTTTGCACGTTCGCAATACTTTGTGCAAACAACTGAAAATGGAAAAACCAAAAATCAGAATTTACGAATCGGAATCGATCAATTCCTTCACACTGGGTCTATTTTGGAACTCCCCTACGATTTTTATCTCGACTGGATCGGTGAACCATTTATCGAAGGCGGAATTAGAGCAAGTCATTTTGCTGTGCTTATGTCAGATCAAGAAAATGGATTCGTTCGCGTTTGGTGTCGTCAGCGTGCTAGCTAACACAATCGCAGGATTTGCCTATCTTTTGGATCAATTGATTTTCTTAAAATTTATTTTCAAAAGTAATCTGATGTTATTTTCATTAATTTCAAAACCATTCATTTGGGTGTTAGTAAAATCGGTGGCCAATACCGATTCGTATTATCGCAATGATCGATTGTGCTGCGAAGTTTTAAAAGACAAACGTCAATTTTGTGAATTGCTATGGAAACTCGATGGCTATTCGAAAACATTGCCAGATACGATTCCCGAAGGAACGGCCCATTTATTTTTGGTGCATCCATCGTATCAACTGCATAATTTTTTTGAGCGTATTCATCCCAGCGTGCAACGCCGAATTGTACATTTAATTGGACACAGTCCGCTTTAATCCTTATAACTGTTCAGGACGAGGAGACTTTAAAATGCCGGAACAAATCAAAGCCGATTTTTCATCACTAGCACTGTCGATCGCATCCAGTGCCGCAATGTCCTTGGGCTTGGCTCCCGATCAAGAAACTGGTGAAACACGCATCGATAAAAATATGGCGAAATTCAACATAGATATGTTGATGATGTTGAAAGATAAAACCAAGTCAAACCTGACTGAAGACGAATCCCATTTAATCGTAAGCTTGATCCAGGATTTACAAGCTCGCTTCATCCAAATCTAAGAGTCTTATTACTAGACAGATCCACTTTGGGTGGATCTAAAACGGAACCAACCACAGACGTTAGTCTCAATCAGTAACGCCCAAAGCTAATTAAACAGCTAAATTGTCATTTCCTAAAAATTTTATTACTCCTAAACCTTGCGCACCGGTTTTGCATACTTATGTTGTTAGAGTCGTTGAGCTTCTGTTTACTCAAGTAAATTCTGTAGCGTTCATTTGGAGGAATATAAATGAAAAAGCTTTCTGCATCGCTCGTTCTTGTTGTTGTGCTTGCTTACGGTCTTTTCTCTTTTAATACGGAAGCTCAGTTTACGTCGAAACCGCCCCCTCCCTTAAAGTTGTCGGATCCATTGCCAGCGAACTTGTTTATCGAGCTGGCTAAAAACGTAAACCCCGCGGTGGTCAATATTTCCACCAGCGCGATCGCTCGCGGGGCAAGACTGCGTGATCCAATGATGGAACTGTTTGAACAGTTCTACGGCGTGCGCCCGCAACAACAGCCGCGCACAAATAAACCTCAGAAACTATCTTTAGGAACGGGTTTCATCATCCGTGAAGATGGTTTAATTTTAACTAACAACCACGTCGTGCAAGGCGCTGACTTGATTCAAGTTCAGCTAACTGAAAATGCTGAAAAAACATATGATGCAAAATTAATCGGATCGGACGCACGTTTAGATATCGCGTTGATCAAGATCGATGCGGGCAACAAACTGCCAGCGGTGTCTTTGGGCACAAGCAAAGATATCCAAGTCGGTGAATGGGTGGCTGCGTTCGGTAATCCCTTCGGTCATGGTCATAGTATGACAAAAGGAATTATCAGCTCGATGGGCCGCACGCTGGGAGAAATTAACAAAGTGCCGTTGATACAAACAGACGCCAGCATCAATCCAGGAAATTCAGGTGGACCGCTGGTGAATGCAAAAGGTTATGTGATCGGCATCAACCAAGCGATCGATGCGCGCGCTCAAGGGATTGGTTTTGCGATCCCGATTGATGACGTGAAAAAAATCCTGGTGGATCTTGAATCCCGAGGCAGCATCCGCAAAGGATACATCGGCGTATCGTTAGGCGATCTAGATCCCGAAGCAGCCACGCACGTAGGATTAGATGACGATTCCGGCGGCGCCGTGATCGTCGGCGTAGAAGCCGGCGGGCCAGCAAATATGGGTGGACTAAAACCATACGATATCGTGCTCGAGGTCGGCGGTAAGAAAGTTAAAAACTCGACAGATATGATGGATGCCATTGCGGACAGCAATATTGGCGAAAAAGTTAAAATGGTCGTTCAACGTGACCGCAAAAAAGTAAACTTAAGCGTCCAAATCGCCGAACGCCCATCCGATCTGAAATTAGCTCAAAAATTAAGCAAACCTCAAAAATCCGCGGCTGGTCAGAAAGCACCGAATAATTTCGGATTTAGCTTGGCCGACCTAGATGACAACCTTCGCGATCAATGGGACATCCCACCAGAAGTCAAAAAGCCAATCATTATCCAGGTAGAACAAGGAACAATGGCGTCCTTAGCGGGTTTAAGAGCCGGAGACCTGATCTTGGACGTGAATAAAGATGAGGTGACGACAGCCAAAGACGTTTTCGCCAAGCTGAAACAAAAGGCAAACACGTTCCGAATCGCCCGCGGAAATCGCATCATTGTGGTGACGATCGCTGATTAATTTTTCGGCTATATAGTTTTTAAGGGCACAAGGGCTTAAAAAACCCTTGTCATTTCGTTTGATTTTCAATACTACTAGACAGGTCATTTCTATGTTGGGGTATCGCCAAGTTGGTAAGGCAATAGATTTTGATTCTATCATTCGGAGGTTCAAGTCCTCCTACCCCATCCAATTTTCCTTCTTAAAATTTAGACCCCAAAAAAACTTAGTAAAGTCGCGGTAGCGGCTTAATTTCATTTAGAAAATCGAGTGGATCAGTATTTCACGATATTTCGAAGCATTTCCGAAGTTTGGTAACAGAATGGTAACACTCTGGTAACACTGTTCCGAACGCAACTTTTGTTGGCCCACAGCAGGTTTGAGAACCCTTTCTAGAATTGGAAATTCCAAATTCTAGGAATCGGATTCTTAATTTTAGGACGAAAATCCCTCGTCCCTCAAAGTTCCAATGCTCAAAACCAAACCAACAAAGGAGGTCCCATGGGACTCGATAAACTCATTCAATCAATTGCGATCATCGCGGTCTTGGTGGTCGGAAGTGGTCACTTACCCAAAGCCCTTAAGCTCGTCCGACAGGCGCAACTACAACTCATCCAAGATTCCAAAGCATCCAAGTGGGGGCAGGCATTTTTGCTGCCTCCATCGAAATAGTGAACAGCTAATTTAAAAACTCAAATTTCTTGAGTCTCCAGAATTTGGTTCTTAGGTGACTGTTCACTTTGGCTCAGATCTTATTTCACCTCTCCGCACGGACATCATGCCAACCCTCTAAAGCGCACTCGCGTGCGACGGGTTGTCATGAGTCCTGCCGCTTTCGCGTGTCGAGGTGCGATCTACGCCGACGTTCACTTTTTTCCTCTTCGAGTTCCTCAGCCGTAGTTGAAGGAACCTCGAAAGAGAAAAAATACACCGAACCAAGGAGACTCAGATGAACAACGAAATTTTCGAACAACTAAA
>CAZCHT010000181.1:0-9569 GCA_964498705.1 uncultured Bdellovibrio sp.
ACCACCCTCATTCAGCAGGACAAAACATTAGCCAATCTCACACGACTGCTCGATGACAAGACCATTCTCGTAGCCTCATCAAAACTGACACGTTTCCGCAAACGGCTCAAGGAGTTGGGCTATTTACTGACGTGATACGTTAAAGATTGGTTCAATCTCAAAGATTGAACCAATCTTTACGTGGAATAAATTAGAGAAAATTATCATTAAGAGGTATTTATGATTAAAAATCCAAAGCCTATGCACCCTGGGGTCGTATTGAATGAGATCTACATGAAAGAGATGGAACTCAATCAATCTCAATTGGCAGAAAAATGTGGCTGTTCGCCCAGAAAAATTAACGAGATTGTTAATGGTAAGCGAGCCATCTCTCCAGAATTTGCGATTATCCTTGAAGGTGTTTTGGGAACAACTGCAGAAATGTGGGTTCGGATTCAGGCTGAGTATGACTTGTGGCTTGCGCGAAGAAAAGTGGCTTAATTTCTATATCCTTGGTCTTGCTCGAGATCTATATAAGCACAAATTGCCGTCATTGAACTCTTGAGGTTCAATCCAGAACTGGTTTTTCATCCACAATTTTGCGTTACCTTTAGTCACTACTGTTATTTTTCTATGTAAGGTCATCTCTTGAAGCTGTTCCATGATGACCGCGTAGGTCGCGTCGCTGAAGGAATCAAAAATATAGAATGTGTCGGCAGCTGGGATTTTAAAATCTGTACTGGCTAAGTCCTGCGTTTTGAACTGAACATGCTGAGCCATGCTTAGATTTTCACTGGCTTTATTTGCGATATCTACGCGTTCCTTGACGAATTCATAGCCGGTGAATTGAATATCTGGACGCATAAGTCCTACGACCAAACCAATTCGGCCGTAGCCAGATCCTAGATCGATAAAACGCGATCCCTTGGTTAGGTTTAAATACCTTAATGCGAGCAATGTAGTGGCATAACTGGATTGAACACCAACACCGGCGCCTTCATATAAACGCTCTTTTTGATCGATGTCTGGCACTTCGTTTTCTAAATAGCCCAGCTCAAAAATTTTATCTAAAACATCAAAGGTGCGGTAGAGAGAAAGTCGAGCCGTCACGTCGGTTTTTTTTCGGTCGGAATTAAGCTGATGTTCTAATTCAAACAGTTCTGACATTTGCATGAGTGCAATTTGCAAAAACTTTTTTTGAAAGTCATACGGCTTAGATTTTATATTTCTTAAAAGAGCCGCCTCCGTTTGAGTGATGGCTTTTAAAGCTAGGTGTAGTCCGCCAATGCTAGTATCTTGGAAAAACGACTGCAGGAACAATAGTGGTTTTAGCTCAACATTTAGAAAGGGCTTGATAAAACGTTCAAACTGAATTTCGGTGTCAGTCGGGGCATTTTTACTTTGCATCCAATGTTCGTCGATAAGCAAACTAAGGACATTTTTTAGGTAAATGCTATCGATAAAAAAGCCGGCGAGATCCTTTTCACTGATAAATTTAAAGAGTGTATTTAGCTGTTCTTCGAGTTTATCGAGTTGGACTTGTAAAACAATTTTCTTTAGCTCGGCCTTGTACTCAATACTCATAGTGATTAACTCCCAAACATCCATTCTGTGGGGTAATCGCGCTAGTTACAACGATGATTCCTGATTATCCCAGAATGAGGCAGAACTCCCTTGGGAATGACGCGTAATGGTTGATTTTTAGAAGCCCTTAGTCTTTAATGGCCGAATGGAAAACCACACAAATTATTTCTCGGAAGTCCGTCTTCGCTATGCCCCCTCACCAACTGGTTACCTTCACGTTGGCGGAGCTCGAACAGCACTCTACAATTTTCTTTATGCTCGTAAACACAAAGGTAAATTCATTCTAAGAATTGAAGACACAGATCAAGAGCGGTCATCCATGGAATCATTGAAAATGGTTCTTGCGGACATGAAATGGCTTGGCTTGAATTGGGATGAAGGACCAAATGCAGAAACGTTAGAAGGCATGGGTTCGTATGGTCCCTACAAGCAATCGGAACGATTAAAAATTTATGATGAAGTGGCTCAAGATTTATTGAAACGCGGACTTGCGTATTACTGTTTTATGACGGATGCCGAAATCGATGCTCAACGCCAAACTCAGATGGCTGATGGCGCGGCTCATCCGCATTTGGAAAGTCCTTACGAGGCTATGCCGCTGGCAGAAGCACAAATTAAAATCAAATCGGGTGAAAAAGCGGTTGTTCGTTTTAAAACTCGTCATTTGAAAAAAGATTATCATTTAAAAGATTTAATTCGCGGCGATGTTCATTTTCCATCCGACATGGTGGGTGATTTTGTTCTACTTCGCTCAGACGGTATGCCGGTTTATAATTTCTGTTGCGTGGTTGATGACTACAAAATGAAAATCTCTCACGTATTGCGCGCAGAAGAACATTTGTCTAATAGTCTTCGTCAATTAATGATTTACGAGGCAATGAACTGGCCGACGCCTCAGTTTGGGCACGTGTCTCTGGTACTAGATGATGATCGTCAGAAATTATCTAAACGTAAAGGCGCGACCAGCTGTAACCAATTCCGTGAAGAAGGTTATTTACCAGAAGCTCTTTTAAATTTTGTGGCACTTCTTGGTTGGTCACATCCAGAAGAGAAAGAAATTCTTTCACTTCAAGAAATGATTGATTCATTTTCTACCGACCGCTTGCACTCATCTGGTGCTGTATTTGATCGCGTGAAATTAAAATGGGTGAATGCTCAACATTTGCGAGCTAAAGCTCCCGTCGAAATGTGGGGTTTAATTGAACCGTTCTTGAAAGCTAATAATGTTTCTTTCCCTGAAGATCGTCCGTGGAAATTTCAGTCTCTTGAAGTTTTTAAAAACTATTTAGAGATCGTATCGGATGCAGTCCCATTTTATAAATTACTAGATGATAAGTTCTTTGAAATCTTGCCAGAATCTGCGGAAGCATTGGGATGGCCAACATCACGGGCTGTTGTTCAAGAATGGCAAAATGCAGTAAAAGAATTTGCGGGCACGGCATTCACTGAAGAGGACTTTAATAAGTTACAAGACGTGGTTAAAAACAAATCGCAAACTAAAGGCAAAAACTTGTTTATGCCGATGCGGGTAGCGGTAATTGGTAAGCCTCACGGAACAGAGTTGAAAATTCTGGTACCGTTAATGACCAAGGCTTCATTAATTTCTCGTGCGCAAAAAGTTTTAGATTCGATGAAATAATTGGGGAAGATATCGTCATGGAATTAAAAATATACAATACGTTGAGCCGAACTAAAGAAGTTTTCAAACCCATGAATGCGCCAGAAGTGCGGATTTATGTATGCGGGCCAACAGTTTATGATTTTTTACATGTGGGTAATTTTCGCGGACCTGTTGTTTTCAACATGATTCGAAATTATTTGGAACTGATCGGCTACAAAGTTACTTACGCCATGAACTTCACCGACATCGATGACAAAATCATCCGTCGAGCGAATGAAAAAGGCGTAACCGCCGAAGCATTGACTGAACAGTACATTGGCGAATACAAAAAAGATTTTCAAGTTTTGGGGCTGCGTCCTCACGATTTAAACCCGCGGGTAACAGAGCATATGCCGGCGATCAATGAAATGATTTCTACATTAGTTAAAAATGAAACAGCCTACGTCGTTGATGGAGATGTTTGGTTTTCGATCGAAAAATTTAAAGAGTACGGCAAACTGAGCGGTCGCAATGTCGATGAACTGATGGCTGGTGCACGCGTTGAAGTTGAAGAGAAAAAACGCAACCCGATGGACTTTGCTTTATGGAAATCAGCTAAACCGGGTGAGCCCTCTTGGGATTCGCCATGGGGTAAAGGTCGTCCGGGCTGGCACATTGAATGCTCGGCAATGAACAAAGATATTTTTGGTGATCAAATAGATATTCATGGCGGCGGAACGGATCTCATGTTTCCACATCATGAAAATGAAATCGCTCAAACGGAAGGCTGCACTCACAAGACATTCTCAAAATATTGGATTCACTGGCACATGCTGAATTTTTCGGGTCAAAAAATGAGTAAGTCTGTTGGTAATATCCTAAGCATGCGCGAGTTTTCTGAGAAGTATCACGCCGAAATTTACAAATTTATGATTTTATCGGTGCACTACCGCAGCGTCGCTGAGTTTAGTGAAGAGGTCATTCATAGAACGATTTCAAACTTGGCGAGGGTGTACTCGTCATTGGCGATTGCCGATTCGTATTCACCCGACATGACCGCAGCCAAAATGACTCCAGTGACGGAAACCCTATGGAATCGCGTAATGACGTCGTTAAGCGACGATTTCAACATGGCCGAAGTCATTGCCATCATTTACGAAGTTACGAAAGCCTTTAACCAGGGGGTAAAGCGCGGTATGAAGGCGAATCCGGCTATCCTGGAAAAATGTGTTCAGCTGAAATTGTTTTTCAATAGCTTAAGCAAATTAACAAGTTTGTTCGGCGAAGATGCGACTTCGTTCTTGAAATTCCTAGATGAAAAATTAATCCAAATCTACAATATCGATGTTAAGCAGGTCGAAAAACTAATTGGCGAACGCAAGCAGGCGCGGGCTGATAAAAACTTTGCTCTGTCTGATCAGCTTCGCGATCAGCTTAATCAAATGAAAATCGCCGTCAGCGATACTGCGGACGGAATGTTTTACGAAGTTATGAAGTAATTTCCAATTTAATTGGGGCAAATTGCCCAAAAGTGTCCTTGTGATACTAGTGGGTCTTGAGAAATTAGTTTTACCTTTCGATTTTTTAGTTTTTTCTGTTGCCGACCGTTAGTTTCACTGAGTATACAGCGGTAAGGGAAGAGGGGACTTCATTATGAAAATCGTAAAATTAGTTTTAGCTGTTGCCGTATCGGCATTGTGTGTATTTGCAAAAGAACCATCACGTGAGTTAATGCAAGTGACTCGTGCGCTTGTAAGCAATCCAGATATCGTTCAGCAATTAAGTAAAAACAACTCGTCTAACTTATCTGACTATAAAGTTACGGCGATTGCTCAAGGTGTTTATAAATACGAATTAGTTTTCACTCGTAAATGCCATTGCATTCCTTCAACAGCGAACGTGACGATCATGGAAGACATGACTCCGACCTACGCTGATGGCGCGCCAAAATACAAAGCGACAATTAGAATTAAATCTGGATTTTAATTTTAGCAGTGAGGCTGGTTCTAAGGAACCAGCGACCCGAACAGGTCGAGCACCGCAAGACCAACGCCAATGACAACTCCGTTGTAGGAGTTCGCATTGCCCGCTACATAGAAGCGATTGTTATCTTTGTCCAAAGTGCACTTGTTACTCTGAGCGTTAAACCCATTTCCTGCAGAAATAAATTTTGTGTCCACCGAGCCATCAGAATTTAAACGCGTCACATATTTTTGTTTTACCGAGGCTGTTTGGGTGTACGAGGTGAAACCACCACAGGCATAGACTTGGTGAGAACTTGTGTCGACAGCAATTCCGTTAACGTAAGCGTTAAAGCCCGCACCGGAAGGAATGAAACTAGTATCAAGTTCACCTTGTAAGCTTAATCTGATTAAATGATTTACCGGCACAGCGACTAAGCTTGCATTTGTAAAGACGCTGAAATTGCCGCCGACGTAAACTTTACCCAATTCTTTGTCGAGTGCAATGTGGTTTACAGCACCGCTGGTGATTCCCGTACTTGCTGGCAGAAACGTTGAACTAACCGCGCCGGCAGCCGTTAACCGAGTGATTTTGTATTGAGTCGTGGGTCCAACTGAATCCGTAAATGTGCTAAAGAGTCCGCCCACGTACAATTCATTGGCGCCAGAATCAAAAACTAGCGTTTGGACAGTGTTATCAAAGCCTTTGCCTGCCGGAATAAATGTTGTATCGACAGTCCCATTTGTATTCAGGCGGGTGATTCGAAGTTGAGATGTGGTTGGGCCATTTTTGTAAGTTGTGAAACTACCGCCAACATAAAGTTTACCTGTCGCTGGATCCGGCACAATGACCGTTACGCCCCCGTTGAAGCCACCATCGATAGGAACAAAAGACGTGTCCAGTGTCCCATCTATATTGAGTCGGCAAAGATAATTAACCGGCTGCGGTCCAGAACCATTCTGTGTGTACGAAGTGAAGTTTCCACCGACATAGACTTTGTTTGCCGCACTATCTATATGTATTGCAGTTACTGGTCCATTGAATCCGTAACCAGCATAGATAAACGTAGTATCCAAACTACCATCAGAATTTAGCCGAGCTAAATAGTTTTGCACGGTTGTACTAGAACGGGCATGCTTAGTGAAATATCCACCAACATATATTTTCTTAGTAGTAGGGTCGGGTTGAGCGAAAAAAGTTGCAGCGCTGAAACCAGACGCATTACTGATTAAATAGTTATTGTCGAGTACGCCGCTAGCACTGACTCGTGCGAAATGTCCTTTGGTCTCGGATGATCCGTTAGTATAGGAAATAAAAGAGCCGCCAGCGTAAACATCACCGTTGACCTCATTGATGGCGATGGCTTTCACGCCGGTATCAAATCCTGAATTGCTTGGACTAAAAGTCGTATCGACGGTACCTGTCGAAGTTAAGCGAATCAAACTGTTTTGAGTTGTCAGGCTCGGTTTGGAATAGGTAGTGAAGCTTCCGGAAACATACAATCGACTAGTGGAGCTGGATGGATCAATCACTACGTTGGTAACGGCTGCGTTGAATCCGTTACCCGATGCCAGGAATGTAGTATCCACGGTTCCGTCAGAGTTTAATCGTGTCAGTCTGTTTTGAGAAACACCCGCCCCATTAGTATAAACAGTAAACGATCCTGCAATGTACAATTTTTGAAGTAGTGGATCCCACGCTAAGGAACTGACATTGTTGTTCGCGCCTCCACCGGCCGGGACAAATGTAGTTACAGTTCCATTGTTTTGTAAGGCCGCAACACGAAGAAGGCTGGTGCTTGCTCCGTTTGTGAAAGTTGTAAAAGTGCCCCCAATAAACACACGTCCTGTCGCCGAATCACGAGCCAGTGCATTGACTGTATTGTTGAATCCAGCTCCGGCAGGAATAAAAGTCGTGTCGACTGTGCCTGTTAGAGTAAGACGAGATATATAGTTTTGAACGGTCGAAGTTGATTTTGTGTGGGATGTAAAGGTGCCACCGACATAAAGAAAGCTATTTGCCGGATCTAGTAGAAGTGCATTCACCTGTGCATTGAATCCCAAACCTGCCGAATTAAAACTGGTGTCGACTGTGCCGTCCAAGTTGAGTCTTGTAATGTAATTCTGGACAGTTGTAATACCTTTATTGCTGAACTCTTTAAATGCACCACCAACATATAGTTTTTGATTCACTTTATCTAAAGCCAACGAAGTCACATCGGCATCGAGGCCGCCATTATTTGAAATAAAATCTGTGTCCAATGACCCATCGCTGTTTAAGCGGGCTAAATATTTGACCGAATACTGTTGAAGGTTGGTAAACGAGCCGCCGACATATGTTTTTCCGTTGGACGAGTCAAACACAGCAACATTCACCGCGTTGTCAAAACCGCCGCCTTGATTTACACCGGTGGTTGAAATCGGTAGATTAGTTGGCTGAATAATCACGCCAGCCTGAGTGAACGAAACACTGCGAATGTTGGGAGTCGTGCCATAGAATTGGACACCAACATTGAAAGTTGAATCGTCAGCACAAGTGATTGATGACGGACCTGAAGCCCCGCTGATTGAATCAACCGCGTAAGAAATTTCGATAGGAATTCCAGCAGCGCAAGTTCCAGAAAACTTTTGAAAAACACTGATCGTTTGCCCAGTTGCTGGTGATTGCAATTGAAAAACCGGCTTTGAGTTAATGTCGGTGGGCGATTGCAGAGATGGACTTAACAAGGTGATCGTTGAGTTTACAAAACACCCTTGATTGAAAAAACAAACAGCAATGTATAATAACAGACCTAAAACGTTCGATCGTTTTTTACTGTTCGAGCAATTTAGCCCTCTATTTATAACAAACTGTCTAATCATTACCCAGTTTATCGGTAAATATTCTTTGATTCTATAGTGTTTTCTATGCCCAAGATTGAGAAACCGTTGGAAAGAAGGCAAATACTCTAGGAAAAAACGAAAGTTAACTGTCGGATAATGAGATTTGTGCTAAAGATCAAACCTTTTGAATTAGAACTGCTCTGGGTTGAAATTAATCTGTACAGTGCACACTTTCTCTGGAGGCGATAAGGTCGACGCCTTAGAATACGTGTCAGCAAAGCGCTTGTCCAGAGGTGCGATTTTTTTCGTATCAAATCCATTTCATATATTTCCCAATTTTCAGGAAACTGCTGTCGGGCCTCGTCAAGTTTAGCTTCGTAGTAATGTTTTCCTTCGGGCGGCAAGTTATCATCGGCCAAATAGCCGATCAATTCTGCTTTGGCGGCAGAGTCCGACTGGGGTAGGCGTTCACGTAGTTCACGGCCCACCTCTCGCATAAGTTTTAGACCGGTGGGTGAGGCGAACGCTTGATCGGCCAGTAGACCGATTAATTTATTGATCAAAATTTCAGTCGATAGGCCTTTGCTGTTTTCATTAATGGTGGCGTGATGAATGCGAAGGGCTTTATAGAAAAGAACTTTGGCAGCACAGTCAGTAGTTACTTGCCCATCGGGTTGTCGCGCATCACACACCTCGGGAAAACCGTTCAACGATGAAACCGTATTTTTGCTGGTGAAGAGGCAGTCGCCTTTAAGTTTGATGCGGCCATCTTTTAGATCTTGGAGAAGAGTCGTTAATGGCAGGGTTTCTATCGATTCCAGTGCGGATTTGCATTCGCTAGATTTTTCTTGGTCGCTTAGTTTGGCGCTGGGTAAACCAGGAAAATCGCGAACTTGATCAATCAGTTTTGTGCCGATCGGTTTTGCCTGTCGGGCTGTGACTGCCTCTGTTGTATACATTTTTGGTGTTTTTGATTTTGAAACAAAATAGATGGCAATTACAAGGGCTACGATACCGATGATCAAGAGATTTTTCTTCATGTTCCACTTCCGTCCGTTTTATTAGTTTTATTACTAGTTCTAAATGGAAGGCGTAGTTTCCTAACGGGAGGATACTCGCTTTGCTAATATGTTTGGCTATTCGCCAAATACCTTAAGTTTTTTCTGCAATTCTTGTAGAAGTGATTTAATTTCGTGCAATTGTTCTTGATCACGATTCATCTTACCATCGTATTTTTCCGTCAGATCGTTCCAAGAACCTAACGCGGAACGAACGTCGCTATTGAGTTCAAGCCAGCGTTCTTTGAATCTTTGGTCTTTAGGGATTTGAGCACTACAGTCAGCCTTTTCAAGCAGGGACGGCCTTTGCGGAGTCTTTTGGGACTTTGTCCCGCGTCCTTTAGGCTTTGGTTTTTGGCTGTTTTTGTCTTTAATCGTCATGCGCTCTTGTTCTTCAGTTCAAATCATTTTTAGTAAGGTCGACAGTGCACCAAATAAAAGTTTTTTTGACAAGAAAATATTTGAAAAAAAATTTGATAAGCCCTTGAAAAAGAACTACTTTGGGGAACTATTCTCTGAAAAGGACGTGTCATGGCTGAAGAAATTATATACACAATGAAAGGG
>CAZCHT010000182.1:0-9567 GCA_964498705.1 uncultured Bdellovibrio sp.
CTGAAGAATCAGCTAGGCGGATCGAAAATAAGGAGCTTATTCAAAAAAATATTTCACAGAGGATTTTGGTAACGAAAATAGTAAAAAACGACAACTTGTTTACCGTCGAAGTTGATCGAATTCTTTCGGTGGATAAACTCAAATCCGTTTTTCCTGTCCAAATTGAGGTTCGTGTTGGCACGACACAAAGGAATAATGAGAACCTTTACGGACTCATTCTAGAAAAAACTGAGTTGAAATCTGAGGAGAAGAAAAATGGTAGCTAGGTTAAAGATTACAATTTTAGTTGCAATGCTTTTTCCGGTTTGTGCTTTGGCGGGGAAGGTTAGAAAAATATCCGTCACTCCTGAAGGGATCGTCGAAATAAGGGTGTCAACGAAGGGGACAACATTGAGTTTTCCCGCTCGACCTCAAAAAGTTCTTTTAGGGAGGAAAAACAGTTTTGGTTTAGAATATGTTGAAAATGATATCGGAATTGCGCCACTCTCTTCAAATTCTGCATCTAATCTCACGGCTTATTTAGATGGTCGGAGGTACGCATTTAAGCTGGTAACTTCAGAAATCAATGCAGACGACTTAATTCTAGTCAGAGACAGTCTAGAAAAGAATTTAAAGATAAAGGTAAGATATAAATGAGCGCATTGAAACAAAAAATCGAAGAAATTATTTTCCAGAAAGATGACAATAAAAAGACCGTAAATAAAAAATTTCTTAGAGGATGTTCATATATTTTCGCTATTGTCGGGGTGGTCGCAATTTTAATGGGTGAACCGGTCAAAATAATTGGAAAAACCAAAACATTACCGACGCCAAATAATTTGAGTTCTGGCAGTTCAATCCGAATTCCTGAGCATGATAGGGAAAAGAAAACCATTAAAGTTGTAAATGCAAAGGCAAAACCTAGTAAATTTCCAGGGCCACTTGTTTTATCAAGGCCCGGATTTGGTGAGATCATTCCTGGAACTATTACCAAAGGAGTTCTTCGAACATCGGCGACGGACGGTCCAGTAAAGGCGGTATTAACAGAAGATATCGTTGCTAATGGAGATGTAAAAATTCCAACTGGATCAATTCTTTTAGGAATGGGGCAAAGTCAGCAATCTAGAGTCACAATAAAGTTTTACAAAGCAATCATTGATGAAAGTCAGATTTTGGAAATAGACGCGATAGCACTGGATCAAGAAGATCAATTGGTCGGATTACAGTCTTCAAAGTTTGACTCTGAAGCCGTAAAGCTAGGCTCTTCCATTGGATTAAATTTTGTTGGTGGCGTTGCGCAAGGAATGAAGGAAAGAAGTGGAGAAAATGGGGCGGCCGTTGAAAAGAACACAGCTTCAAATGCGTTATTGAACGGAGCGGCCCAGGCCTCACTTGAGCATTCCAAATATCTTCTTGAGTCTACTAAGAATGAAAAACCTTCATTAACCGTGGATTCAGGAACGCCGATACTCATTTTTTTTAACGGTTCGAAATAATGGGACAGCAAAATGCTGCGGCTAAATTTAACAGTGAAAATGGATTTTGGAAAATTGCTCGGGTAGTATGGGCAATTTCTAGAAGTATATTTAATGCAATCAGATTTAAAACCATTCCTATTGATAAACTGCTGTTCACATCATCATCACTATTCATTGGATCGGCAATTGGTTTGGATATTTTTGTATTCAGGCTTTTAGCGATCGCTGAATTCTATCCGTCGACTATTCTTGGAAGAGGACTGAAATCAACCGTGGTCGGCGTCACTCCATTTGTCTTTTGGGCCATCTACGAAGGAGTTAGATTAATTAGATTCGAGAGAGAAATTTCAGAAACTTTAACCATAGCTGGATTGCGAAACGTTTTCGGAGATACTCCAAAGATCGTCGGTATTTTTCCAATCGACCAAGAGACAAAAAAGCTCGTATTGAATAAGGCGTCTTTTTCTTTAAACGATTTTTTAAATGCTAAACCAAGAATCGAAAGTGGACTCAAGAGTTTTGTCGATGAAATCAAAGAAAGTCGGATAAAAGGCACAGTAGAGATTTTGTATTCAAATTTGAATCTGCCAAGTTCGGTAATCTATAATGAAGTTCAAAGACCAAACAAAACCTCTTTTTTTGTCGGAAAAACCAGAGCCAAAGATATTTTCGGAACTTTGGACTCTACGCCTCATTTGTTAGTGGCGGGGCAGACGGGTGGCGGAAAATCTACATTCTTGCGTAATCTAATTACGACTTTATTTTTGAATTGCAGAAATATGAAGTTTACACTCATAGATTTGAAAGGCGGCCTTGAGTTTCAACTTTTTGAAGATTTGCCTAGAGTGGATGTCATTCCAAGTATTGAACGTGCTATCGAGGAGCTTTCGGCAATTCAGAAAGAACTTGTTCGTCGCTTTGAGCTTCTTAAAATGCACAAAGTGAAAGACGTCGCACATTTAGATACATCGGCTAAAGAATTTTCGTTTTTAAGCAGTCGAAGAGTTATTGTAGTAGATGAAGCCGCCGAGCTTTTTTTAGCCGGCGGAGGTGCGGATTCTACTAAAATAATACAAGCTCGGCGAATTCTCAGTTTGATTGCGAGACAGGGACGGGCTGTGGGCATTAATTTGATAATAGGAACTCAAAGACCAGATTCCAAATCTTTAGATCCTCAGGTTAAAGCTAATCTTACTGGGGCGTTATGTTTTCCGATGCAAAACGATAGTTCTAGCATAACCGTCCTCGGAAATGGAAGAGCCACGGATCTACCTTTAATTCCTGGAAGGGCGATTTGGAAAGAAGGTCCAGTCATGACCGAAGTTCAAACTCCGTTTTTGAGTATCGAAGAGGCAGACAGACTTTTAGAAACTGAACGAACCCAAAAATCTAGCGAGGCAAATTGAGCATGAAAATCACCTTCCCTAGGGATGCCGAATTATTTACTTTACTATGGAAACACAAAATACTTACAACAAGGGCGATCTGGCTCGGCGCTTTTCAAAATGCTTCTTTGAAAACTTGTTATGAGCGTTTAGTGAAATTAAGGAAGTCTAACTACATTAGGAAAATTTCAATTTCAGATAATGGATATGCCTGGTCACTTTCGGTGAATGGGTTTAATATATTGAAATTGCATCTACCTGAATTCAAATTGCCCGGATATGGATCAGAATCGCCATTGCATGATCTTTTAGTTCCAATCGCGGCTCATTCAGATTTCTGGCCGAATAGTCCTGACAATATTTTGTTTTTGACTGAGGAGGAGATAAAAAGATTGCCCTTTGAATCTCTGCCTTCATGGTTTCCACTTGATCTTATTCGACGTCCAGATGGAATTTGGAATATAAAAACCAGAATCGGTAAAAACTTAGTGGCTCTCGAAGTGGAGACCTCACTTAAAGCGATTCTAAAATATGAGACTATTGCGAGACAGTATCAGGATTCAGATTCAATTAGCCATGTTGTTTGGTTTGTTCCGACCATAAGTTTTGCTGATTCTATTTATTCGTCTTTTAAAAAACGAGTGGGCCTCGTAAATTTTAAGCATGAATTTATTCTGCTATCAGACTTAGTAAATATTGGTTGGAACGCCCAAATCAGATTCGGTTCGGGCAGATTTTCGAAACTGTCAGATTTACTAGAAATAGACATAGGGAAGGATTCCGTTCCAGGACGGAGGCTTTCCCAGCTCGACATTTCCCTATCCCCCCATAAATCACGTACTTCCAAATTTTTATTTGAATCCGCGAATCCTAATCTAGCTTCATATATTAAAACTACCCCATTTCAAAACTACATCAAATTCGCTTAGTTCACTGTTACTATATAGGAGTCCTCATTATGTATACTTTGGTAAATATTCGGAGATTAAATCTATTTTCTATTCTTAGTATATTACTATTACAGGTTAGTTGTTCGACGATGCCGAAGACGGTTTTACTTGGAACTGCAATTGGTGTCGGTACGGGCGGCGCAATTGGATCTCAATCGGGTAAAACGGAGACAGGGGCTGCATTCGGGGCACTTCTGGGTGCTGGTTTAAGTTACCTAATTCTAAAAAGTAGCGAAAAGAAGACAACCGCAAAAGTGTTGTCTCCCGAAAAGCTGGAACTGGATGATGTCGATTCGCCTTTTCTTAAATCACCTAAAGTCAGAAAGTATTGGCAGAATGATAAGATCGAAGGTCGACGTTTTGTAAAAGGACACTGGATCTATGAAATTGAGGAGCAGCCAACATGGATGCAATAGAGCAGAAAGATGTTGAATCAAAAAAATTAGAAAGTGTGATTCTTGATCCGGCCACAGTGACTTCCCTAGGCTTAATTGTAAAACAAGCTGAGGAGGAAATCGGTAGCTTAGTAAACGTGACCCAAAAAATTGTGGCTAATTTTTTAATTAAAAATCGGAGCCACAGTCTATCCTGCGAAGAAATGGAACAGTTAAAGAATGAAAACTTTGATTTAGTGCGTGCGCTTAGAAAAGTAACTGAACAAGTTCTAAAAGCGAAAAGAGAAGGCAATGAAATCGATTTAGATGGCCTTGTTAAAATTATTCAGACACCGAGTGTTAGTAAAATAGGGAATGTTCCAAGAGCTCCAGGGATAAAGAAAAAGAAAAAGCAACGACCGCCTCTGTCTGAATCAAATATTCAAAATGGCGGGCTTATTGGAGTGCCTGAAAGTGCCGATATCGAGAAATATTCTGACACCAATGCGAACCAAATTTCATCTACGAGTTCAAAAAAATCTGAAGTTGAAACGCCTTGATTTACTAGGGAATAGCGAAGATTATGGATATTAAGAATATAGTGAATTTAATGATCTTTGAAAATCGAATAGTCTCTAAACTCCAAATGGTGGAGAGTTATGAATAACTCGAAGAATGAAATACTTCATGCTTTGGACTTTTCATCTAGTGATTGGATGAATGCAGAAGAGGCGGCTGTCTATTTAAGATTTTTAAGGAAAGACGGTTCTCCATGTGTTGAACGATTACGAAATTTAGTCTGCAAGCGGAAGCTCCCATTCTATAAACCATTTGGACGTCTTTTGTTCAGTAGAAAAGAATTAAAAAATTTGACTGAGTCCTCTCGAAAGGGAGGACTCAAATGGCGATAAGCCCATATTTTGATTCAAAAAAAAATAAGAAATTGTTTAAGATTTGCGTAGTAAGGAAAAGTTTAGCTGACCCTAACTTGGTAGTTAGAAAGCGAGCTTTTGGTTTTGAAACAATGGAGGATGCGGTGAAGGCCGAGAAAAAGATCAATTTACTTGCCGAACGTGAAATGGTCGAAAATGAAAATAAATGTTGTCTGTGGGAAACTCTTTTAGCAGAGTGGGAAGCCTCAGCAACAAAGGGCGACATTTTTTCCCGTCAGCTAAACTCTCAAACAATTCGTGATTATGCTTTTGTGGTTAGAAGTTACACTTCGGACTGGCTCAAGTTACGGGTTGATGAAATTGACAAGTCAAAGGCTTGGCTTGTTCTTGAGAAAGTAGAGTGTGACATTTCGGTTTCACGACGTAAAAGGGTAAGGACCGCAATCGATGCTATTTTTTCTTGGGGCTACCTTTCGGGAAAAATTAAAGGAAGTCATAGTATTCCTACGGAAGGGTATAAGAGCCACCGTAAAGATGAAGATAAGATTCCTGAAATTTTGACCTTGAGTGAAATTCGAACTCTGTTGAGCTATGCGAAAACGTTAGACCACCCCTGGTATCCGATTTGGGCGTTAGCCTTGATGACAGGAATGCGAAGTGGGGAACTTTACGCGCTTGAGTGGAGCAGCATTGATTTCGAGAATCGAGCTATTTATTGCCATCGTAATTGGACTAATCGAACTGGATTTGGTCCAACAAAAGGAAGATACTGGCGCACAATACCTATGAGCGACGAACTTGTAACCTTTTTAAAGGAACAGAAACTGGCTCAAGGGAACGAAGTATCCGTCCTTCACCGATACAATCTATGGTCTAAAGGTCAACAAGCTCAGATTTTAAGAGAGTTTTGCGTAGGGTCCGGGATTACATCCGTTAAGTTTCATACGTTGCGAGCTTGTTTTGCCACTCAGCTCATTAAAGATGGCATTGCTCCAGCGGTTGTAATGAAGATAGCTGGTTGGAAAGATCTTAAGACCATGCAGCGATATATTCGCTTGGCAGGTATCGAAGTAAAAGGTGCCACCAATGGACTTAGATTGCTACCCGAAGCAGCAGTCATGGGAAGAGTCGTTAGTCTGTTTGGCGACCCCAACAAAGAAAACCAATAGCAAAAACAAAAGATTTAGAGACTATTTATTTTAGGTGACACTGTGGTGCCACTGGGACGCTAAGTAATTGATTTTACTTAGGGCTCGGCACCACCTCCAAATTTTTTCTTTAATTCCTGTAAAAATAACTAGTTAGTGTTTCAAGTTTAGACGAACCTACACCTTTGTATGGGTCGCGTAACTTGCTCTCTAATTTTACTCTTTAAGAGGTTTCTTTAGTGATTGGGGTAGTTATGGATAGCATAAGACGAAATTCGCCTCAATCTGAATCGCTAATTGAGGGGTCCTGTAGCTCAAGTTATTGAAAAAACTTAGTTATTCAAATTTTTAAACTTTGGCTTTAATTTGGCTTTAATTTGGTTTATATTTGGCCGATAATTAAAGAGAGGTTTTCATGGCGACTCAAAATCTTTTTGCAACTGTTCCAGAAAAGAAATTGCTACCATTCTATAGTTCTGAGGGTTCTTTTGAACCTAAGAAGGTGGTTTCTTATTTTAGTTTTACTTTGCCTGAAGTAGCGGTCATTGCTGGAGTATCTCCTAATTCAGTTAGATACGACGGGGAGAGGACCTCTGAGCCTGTCAGAAGAAGGCTTTCGGAAATTGCAAATATTTGTGAGTTAGTCGCCAATCAATTTGACGGTGATCAAGACAAAACTTTTTGGTGGTTTACGACTGAGAATCCATTGCTCGGAGACATTTCACCTAGGCAAATGATAAAGTTTGGAAACTATGAAAGACTTAGAAAAATTATACAGGATTTCATAGCAGGCAATGTTGCCTAATGAATTGGTCTAGAAATCGGAAGGGCGCCCTTTCCAAAATTCCTATAAAACAGAAAGTTTATCACGCCCTTTTGGAAAAAGTTAAAGATAAAAGCTATCCTGTAGTTCATAAATATCTTTTAGATTCTTTTACTGAATCTGAAATTGAAACGACTTTAAAAATAAAAAATAAATTGGAAAAACTTGTACGACTTGAGTGGCTATATTTTTTCAATGAAAGGCAAAAGAAAATCCAGGCTTTTGCGAATGCTTTCGAAGAATGTCGCATAATTGGTGGTTATGAATTTAAAAATCATTACAGATGTATAACTCCAAAATATCAAAATAAACCTTTATCGTCTTTGGGAAGCACCTTAGTTGTTAGAGGTGGGCGTTTCAATATTGGTAAGTTAGATGGGTTTTCCTCATTCCCGGGATATTATATTGCTAATAACGAATTGACCGCCCAATGCGAGATGAGACAGCGGGATGTTCGAAGAAAAATAAAATACTCTGATTCGGCTTTTGCTTTACAAAGTGACACTAATCCAAGCTACAACGTAGCTCGCGTTCATGGATACATCGATAGAGTGGTCGATTTAAATTCAAAAAGTACCCTGAAGAAAATTCTTAAAATTTTAAAAAAAATTGAACCTTCAGAAGAAGTAAACCGACTCGCTATCTCTATTGGGCTTACGCCTCGAGGGACAGTAAGCACGCTTGGACAGCTTTCCGCGCAGCTTTTTGACGTGAATCCGTCCTACTATCCATCGAATTTTGGTTTGCCACATAACTCTCAAGATATTGGTCGATTGGCCAAAGACACTGGAATACAAGCACTGATATACAATTCCAAATTTGGAGTAGGCCGATGCGTAGTAGTTTTTCCAGAGAACTTTAAAGACTGTGATAAAAGTTATATTCAGCTAACAGATGAATATCCGGATGATGTTGTAACAAAAATGAACTCAAGAAACTATGAGTCTACGTACAAACCCTAGTTAAAAAATCGTTCCAAGGCTCGAATTTAATCCAAAGACGATAGGTAAAATAATTTCGAAGCAATTTGCATTTAAGCTCGTAGGTGTTTTTTTAAACAAAACCTAGAATAACTTGCGACCTTTCCTTTCCCCCAGCCTTTAACTAAAAACCCTTTAGCTCCGTGGCAGGTTTTAAATGAAGTCTGTTTAAAACCGTTCTCATTGCGTTTTACAGCCATCTATAGCCATTGGTTTTTTATTTCTGCAAATTCGTCGTCACTTTTGCATATTTGCATCCATAACTTAATAGCTCTTGGAATAGGTTTGCCTTCCGATTTATGTATTACAAATAGAAAGTAGGCGAGGGCTGCCGCATGCTCACGAATAATCAGGCGTTCTTCTGCTGGAATCTGGCTTTCCGAATTTACTAGGTTTGATTCATTAGCTATATGTTCCAATCCAATTAGGATACTTCCCGTAGTCTCTTCCCACTGTGTTTTTTTCATCTCAATCACCTTCTTGAGTTGATAAAGAGCTGCAGGCAAAACGGAACTTCGCCTCCATTTAATTGCTTCCACTATTGGCGAGAGAAGCGTCATACGTTTAAGATGATCTATTGCTTCCGCATTGTCTGAATTTAACAGCCTTGCCAAGGCAATGATTGCTCTCGCTGCCACAATATCATCTTCGGAAAACACATCGGCGGTAATTTTATCAATATAGGTGGATGCTTCAAGAGCCCCAGATTCTAAATAGGAAGCTCTTATTTCGGATACAGGAATATTAAAATCACTCATTTCTTCAATTAATTGTTTAAGCTGATGATCAACTTGCAATATATGTTCACCTGAAAGAAATGGAATTATCGCATCTGCGATAACTCGACCTCCGAGAAAAAACTTGTCTCTCAAATCTTTATTTCGACTTACAAATGCGCTTGAAACTTCTTTGATTCGAAAATGCTGCTTGTCCTGATTCCACCAAAAAATAATCTTATTAAAAAGTTCGACTGCATCGTTAGAATTCCATTCAGCGCTTTTAAGAAATTTTACGCCACCAAGAATTTCTGAGCATGGTCTACAGACTCCACCAGAAATAGGGTACGTATTAGAATTCCCCACAACAGGAAATTCAAGTTTTAATAAAAATTCATGATACATTTTTTCAATAGCTATCCCTGGTGGGCGAGGTATCGTTAAAAAATAGGATTTATAAAACCTGTTGAGTCCTTTAGGAAATCCAGAAGCATCGACCACCTTCCAAAGGGAATTTGAAAATGCTTGTATTTGATGATTCGTCATAAGGCCATACTCAAAAATTCGCGACAATCGATCAAAAAACATATACCGCTGATCGACTTCAGATGAATCAAATTTATTTAATAAGTCATTTATTACTTCAGATTTAATTGTAATTTGTTCTGCAATGGATTGTGAAATTGCGCGTTCGACAAAGAAAATAGGATCTGGAAACTCGTACAAGTCAGGATGTCGTTGATTTTCGACAATGGGAATCTCTGACAAAATAAGCGAAATTAAGAATTGTTGTGTGCAACGAATTCCTTTCCGTTTTGCATTCGTAGCATAGGGCCCAAGA
>CAZCHT010000183.1:0-9301 GCA_964498705.1 uncultured Bdellovibrio sp.
GCTGGAAAGACGGCACAACGCATGTGAGTTTTTCGCATTTAGATTTTATCGCAAGGCTAGTGGCACTCGTTCCTCCGGCCAAGATGAATTTGGTTCGGTATCACGGTGTGTTTGCCCCGAACTTTAAAGATCGCGCATTGATTGTGCCATCGAGGCCAAAACCAAAGCCAGCAGCAGGTGAAGAATTAGGAACTAAGGATACGCTAATAGCTGAAAAGCTTCGCCGCGAGCGAATGCGCTGGTCAGATATGCTCAAGCGGACCTTTGAAATTGATGTGACGATTTGCAAAACCTGCGGCGGCCGAATGGAGCAGATCGCAGTGATTAAAGATAAAGTCGTCGCCAAAGCCATTTTAGCAAGTCTTAGAGAAACTTCTATTTTTAGACCATTAGAAGTAATTTGGGAGCGTGGACCGCCGGATCCTGGCGGTAGTAGCTTTGAAAATGAGTATGACCAACGCGATTCGTGGTAAGTTTATCTACGTCAGGGCTTCTCTTTGCCTAAATCCATAAAATCATGAAGAAACAGCGTTTATTTTACCAGTAAACAGAATCGTGGTGAGCGCGGAACATAAGGCTTGGTGGTTGATTTGTTAATACAGGGGCCCCAACCCGCCGGGGAATACTTAGGAGAGAAAGCAGAAACAGCTTTTAAACGCCCTAGCCTTATTTAAATACCACTCTCCGCGAAAAATTAATTGTGAATGGGTCTCGATGGAAAATGGTTTGGCCAGAAATCTGATCTACTCGATCGGTTATTTTTCGTTTTTAAAACATCAGGTAATTGGCAAAGAATTAAAAAGACGTGCGCCGTCGGCATACAACGATCCGGAACTACTGAATTTACTAACTTTAGTGGGCTATGGACCGAAAGGTGCCAACAGAGCGTTAACATTAATTCGCACACTTAGAATCGGGGCGCCTCCGTATTCGAACGAATATTTCAAGAAACAGCTTAGAAATGAAGTGTATTTGAAAAACACGGCCGCAAAAATGGCGGAAGTGAAAAAAATCGCGGGGGGCTCATGTCGACTTCTGTAAAGATTTTTATTTTTGCGGCGTTATTTATTTCGGGTGCAATGGCGAATTCAAAGGAAGGCAAAGTTGACTTAGTGGCGGCTGAAAAAGCCCAACTGGCTGAGCTAGCGGCACGTACGGATTTAACGGTAAAAGAATTTCTGCAGTTTGTGTCTGAAATCGATACTAAATGCACAAATGAAACTGTAGCAGCAAAAGCGGAAGCCATGTGTTCGCTATATTACAAAATTTTTAAGATTGAAGAACTATTCACCGAAAATCCCAGTGGACCAACGTGGGAACAATGTCTTCGCGCCGGTACAACTTCAGATGCGTTATCGACGGACGACATCGTCAAAGTGCACGTTAACAAGATTGCGAGTAAATTATGTCCAAAAAATTAATCCGGTCGCTGGTAGCGATCTGTTTATTTATGACGGTGGCGTGTTCGCAAAGCAGTTTGCACACTCTGGGTGCTAATGATTCTGATAACTCTAAATTAGCGCCACCTGAGGATGATGATTCTGAATTTCATCCACCGCCAGAAGATGACGAAGCCAACCAATCGACGCCAGTGATTATCAGTCCAACTCCTAATTTCTGTTCGAAATTAGATTTAGCGGGCGTGACATGGCCAATTGAATTAGCATCAGCCGGCCAGGCTCATTTGGCTTTAGCTTTAAATATTTCGGGCAGTTTTGAAGGTCGCAGTGGCTGGGCTAATTTAAGTAATAATTTTGATGGCATGGGTTTTAGTATTGGTTTGCTTCAACAGAATTTGGGCATGGGATCGATGCAACCACTGTTAAATGAATTGATAACAGCTAAAGGCCAAGGTGCTAATCTAAACATGGATGAAGCTCACTATGTGGCATTAAAAGCCATGGTTAGCCAATGGAACAAGGATCAAGCGACAAAAGCCGCAGCGAAGTCTTATATTTCCGAATCTAGCGGTGTTGAAGAATCTCCGTTTTTGAATGATGACAGAAACATTTCGCAGTACGATGCGGACTATGACGCACCAGTTTCAGAAGTATCTAGTGAATTCGCACCTCTAACCGGCGTGCTTTCAACAAAGAGCATTGCTTCGGCAAATAAAAACTCGGTGAGCTGGGCCCTCAAGAATGTATACAGCGATGGTGGTAAAACATTTAAATCTGATTGGGCTGACAATTTAACGAACATGGCGCAGTCAAAACCGTATGTGAGCTTGCAGTTGAAATATGCTATGAAGCTCTACAATCAGGCATTTCGTTACTTTCAGTCCTTTAAATTAAGCACTTTGAGCCATTTCTTGTTGATGTTCGACTTCGTAGTGCAAAATGGTGGTTTTAAGCAGCGTGTATTTGATGATTATGCGTTGAAATTAAAGCAACAACCTAATATGAGTGATCAAGATAAAGTACTTTTGATACTAAAATTACGTCTTCGTGATGTTTCAGCCCGGTGGCAAAATGACGTCAGTGCCAGAAAAAAAACGATTATTTTTTCTGAAGGCACTGTTCATGGGGCCAAAAGGGATCTGAAAAGTGAGTATTGTTATAACCCAAGCTCACCTGTCCTAACGCAACCTTAACATTCATCTATCTTCGATAAATTTTTTTCAGTTATAAAATTTATTTCGTTCTCTTTTAAAATCTTTTCTGTATAACCAGGTCAACTTTTAAAAGCACATGCGATTTGTGATTTACAAATTTTAAAAATTTGTACGCCGCAGGGACCAGGGGGGAACGAATGTACTTTAATCACCGAGCCACTTTTTTGGCTCTGACTCTGATAATTGGATTGTCATTAGCCTTTCACGCCAAAGCTCAAAGCTCTTCGGCACTTTCAGTGTCACCGAATGTTTCAGCTCCTAAAGAAGAGGAAGAAAAACAGTATAAGCCAACTGGCAAAGTTTTGTTTTCTGTTTACAGTCGTCAAACAGAAGATGAATTCTCGCGCAGTCATCAAGGCGTGACGGTCATCAATCCAGAATTCTCAGCACGCTATGGTGAGTATATCACCCTAGGTTTAGACCTAGCCGGCTTCTTTGGTACTGGTAACGCCAGCAACTTTTGGACGGACGATGGTAAAGCGCCTAACACGATTTTACTGAACGAAGCGTATGCTAAAATCAACATTCACCCAAATCTTTTTGTTAAGGCCGGAGCGATCAAAACTCCTCTGAATCCTTTGATGTCGATCATGACTCCCGGAGCTTTCATGGGGGCTCAGGAAGAATGGCAAATTGGTGCGGATGATTCCAACATTACAGTGAATGCGTTTCAAGCGATTCCATCTTCTGGCACAGTGACTAAACGTATTTATGATGATGGCACTCAAGCCTATTTCTTATCTCAAACTGTTTCAGGCAAATTAAAAGCGCAAACGGGTACAGAGGTAAAATTAGCAGCGACTCGTTTTCAATTTGAAAACTTGTCGACAAACGTAGCAACAGATTCTTATTTTTTAGGAAATTCGCTAACAGCGTTTGAAGGTAGCTCTAAATCATTCCGATTCCGTCATGGTTTCATGGGAACTGAATCGGGTGTTACCGTCAAACAAGAAATTGGCAAACATGAATTGTTCTTGTTCGCTTCAACAATAGTTAATGATCAAGCGGAAGCAGGTAAAAACAAGGGTAACATGGTTGGCGGCAGTGTTAAGACTGTGTTCGGCAACTATATCGTTCGTCCTTCTTACACACGCTTTAACTACGATGCTGATGTGACTCCGACTGTTTACACAACAATGACGGGCCGTTTTCAAAATCGTGATGGCTATCGTGTAGGTATCGATATCGAATTGAAAAAAGAAAGACTCGCTTTAAAAAATTACTACATCAAGATGGATTTAAAAGACGCCAATCCTTATCTTGCAGATCGTGAAATATACAATATAGCTGTGGAGGCTAAGTATGACATTTTCTAAACAAGTATTAACTTTCGCTTTAGTTTTTGTACTAGGCACTTTAGTTAGCTGCGGTAAACGTGACGATCATATGCGTAACTCTGATCCCGATTCAGATGCGACATTCTATGTAGATAAAGACGTAAAAATTTGGGGTAAAGTGATCGTTACTCGTGACGTTCAACAGAAACCAAATCAAAAAGATTACAAAATCCAAGCATGTATCAAAGACAACGCATTGCTTGCGATCGTTCAGTTTCAAGACTTCAAAGTGATTGCAGCCGATGGACAAGAGATCGTAAAAACGACAGACAAATTTGGTTGCATCATTTGGGATGAACAAATTCGTTACGATGCTTTAGCTAGCGAAGCCGAATTATTAGTTCAGCGTAAAGTTCAAGCGGTTAGCGGTCACGCAGGAACTGTGGTTCTTGATTTAGCCATCAATCCTTGGGCATCTGAAGATACATTGACGGTGACTGACTTACGTTATGACGAAGCATTGAAAGCAAAAACAACTGCAAATGCAGTTTCTTACTCGATGACTCAGTTTCAATCAGATGAAAATCACTCGAGCCCAGCGTTTTCGATGGAAGTTAATAAATCTCGTGTAGCAGAAGCGATCGCAAGTCAAAAAAGTGGTAAAGCCGCATCGACGGCTCCTGAAACACGAATGCGTTTAGATGCTATCCAAATGCAGTTCTTAGGTCATGATTACAGTCAGTACGAAATTACGCCGACATTGAATTTGAAGGTGGCTCATAAATACAGAATCCGTATTAGCCCGCAATTCATTCGCGAGAATTTTAATGGAAAACAAATCTTTGAAACGATTGCTAGTGGTAATGTTAAATTCCACGTTGCGATTTTAAAAGACACTGTGAATCCTAAAGCGGGTACATCGTACCAATTGAATGATGTTCTTTCGACTTCGGAATTTGTTGGCGAAATGGTTGATGGTGTGATGGTCGCTGACGTGACTTTGAAATTCCAAGACTTAGCACCTTTGACAGGTAGAACGATCTTGTTAATGACGGCATCGTCATTGCCTGGTTACATTCAGTTCCGTGACGGCAGCTATATATCTCCAGTGGGTCCATTGGTAGCGGCCACTTCGATTTCTTTTGTTCCAAGCAACTGGAGTGCCGAAGTGATTCACGAAAATAACGTGAAATACATTGCTCTAAAAGAAAATCGTTCAAAAACCGTGACTAACTTTGATTACTTCAAACAGAAAACTGGTTTCGTAGATGTTCCTCGTTCGATCGATACCTTAGTGATGGCTAGATCTGCGGCGCCTTCGACCGCCCACTATGCAGAAATGATGACGTCACTTGAAAAGAATGACATGAAATTATCGCAAGCGACTCAAAATGCGATTTGCTCCTACTTAACTCAAGAGCGCGTTCGTGGCGTACGAGTGTGTGATGCTAAAGCGATGGACCTTGTGAACTTCCGTATGCGTGAAATCGTGGAAGAGATCACGAATCCAGTTCCTCAACGCGAAGGTATCACTTTAAATGAAGATCTAACGATCAACATGAACTACTTGTTATCTCAAGAGCAAATCAAAGGTAAAGCGCAATCGGCGCGTGCTGGTTGGAATGCGGGCTTAACAGCAGGTATGACAGCAGGTTTGAATGCAGGGTTAGATTTAGATTTGTTGAACACATTGCAAGATGGGCAAGTTCCCGGATTTAAATTGTTGTCATGGATTTCAAAAATGATTGGTAACACGGCTCCAGGAAAACCAATCCCAATAGACCCTAAAGATCCAAACGGTCCATCATTGCCGGGTGATCCAGTTGTTGTTCCACCAAAAAATACATTTGGTGCAAAACTAGGCGCGAACTTAGGTGGAAACATCGGGGGTATGGCGACATACAATAATGATTTGTTCACTTGGAATCTAAGTGATTCAAAACGTGAAACTGGATCGATAACTACATCTGTGAAATTTGCGGCGAATGCGGAAATGAAAGTTTTCAGCTTCCAAGGTAAATTCCGTAAATGTTGGATCGCAAATTTAAGTGCTCCTTTGAAAGATCAATTGGCTAAACAAGCTGGAAAAGAATTTTCTCAGCTGAATTTACCAAAAGGTGTTGTGGCGTGCTTACCAAAAATTTCTGAAGGCAAACGTAACGAGATGTTCGTACTTGTGAATTCAATTACAGGTATTGTGAACTCGCCGTTAACGGATTCGTTAGCGAGCAGCGAAGCGCCGCTAAGATTATTTTTCCGCGGACCAATGGGCTATTCTGTTTTCAAAAATCTAATCATGGAAAAGAAAATGGAAGTCAGCTTCAACAAGTTCCCGGTTGAAAAAATGATCAGCGAAGTTCAGTCATTGAAAAATGAAGGCGATATGTTCTTGAACCAGGAATTCCCTGGCGTTCTGAACAACGTTATCAAATAGTTCTTTGTTTCTCTTTTAAATTACGATTACAGAAAGGGCTCTAGAAATAGAGTCCTTTTTTTTGGGTGCCAGGTCCTCTTTCCGGACGCACCGCTTACGTAAAAGTAGCCTGGCACCCCAAAACGACCACGACCACCGCAAAGAAGAGTTTAACTTTCTCAAAATAGTTCACTAAGATTTCCCTAACTCCAACGTATTACATACAGAGAGTGTCACAGAGGTTAGTTAGGAGATCTAATGGGTTTTGGGTCTGCGCCGGAATGGTTTGAGGGTTTTTATAAGGAGTTTTATCCTAAGCTCTTTCGCTATGCTTTGCGCTTTATAGAAGTGTCTAAGGCGAGCGAAGTGGTTCAGGATTGCTTTTTGAAACTGCTGGCTGAACCGGACAAGGAACCTGCGCATTTGGCGTCTTGGCTGTATGTGACCTGTCGTAATCAATGTATTGATGAAATACGAAGGAGAAAGAAGATGAAGTCGTCGGACGAAATGGATGAAGACCAGCTTGTCGATCAAAGCGACCATTTGGATGATCAGATATATCAGTCTCAAATCAATCAACAATTAACAGTGGCTCTGGCGACGTTGTCGTTTAAAGAGAAAGAAGTCATTCGTCTTAAGTTTCAAGACGGACTCAGTTACCAGCAGATCAGTGATATTACCGGGCACAACGTGAACTACGTGGGTGTGTTGATTCATGAAAGTGTTCAGAAAATTAAAGGACAAGTTTTAATACTTGGTAAAGCAACTCTTAATCAGAAAGGAGTTCAAAATGGAAAAAAGTAAATTAACGGCGTATGCATTGAATGAAGTCTCTGAAGCCGAAAGAGCAGAAATCGAAATGTATTTAAATTCTCATCCTCTTGAAAAAGCGGAAGTGGAAGAAATTAAACTGGTATCGTCAATTTTGAAATCCGAGATGGCGGCAGACCTTGTTGTGGCAGCTCCTGAATTGCCGAAGAAGAAGGCTTCGTTTTGGTCAGCGTTGATGCGCTCTCGTGTTTTAGCGGCTGGATTTAGTTTGGTTTTTGTTGGTATTGCAACGGCTGTTTTGGTTGGCCGCGAATCCATCAATCAGGCGCTGTTCAATATGACAGTACGTGATAGTAATAATGCGCCGATCGATAGCAGCGGATATGCAACGGGCCGAGTGGTGGAAACTCGAGGTGTTCGTCCTCAAACTACAGTGATGGCAGAAAAAAAGATCGGTGGTATTTCTGAAGGCGGGCCGGTCCAAGATAGTCTGAAAGCGGAAGAACGTCATACAGTGGCCATGAAGGATCTAAGCGCAGCGCCGTCCGCCGGTGCGTTGGCAGAAATGGAAGCACCGAGTGATAGTGGTGCGACATTAGGTATAGGAACGAAAGGTCGCGGCGCTCCGGTTGGTTACGCTTCGAAAGCAAAAATGGATAAAAGTTCCTTCGGATCTGGCGCTAGCGTTCCAAGTTCAAATATGATCGCCAGAGAATCGTTAGTCGCGCCAGGTCGTATGCCAATGCCGACAACGCCTCCGCCAGTGCAAGAAGATTCTACTTCGGGTGAAGAGTATAAATTAAATGCTGAGAATGAATTCATTCAGGTGTCCAAAGAAGCGTTGTCGACATTCTCGATCGATGTGGATACGGCCTCGTATTCGAATGCTCGTAGGTATTTGACGAATTACACTCAAGTGCCTCCTGCGGATTCAATTCGCACAGAAGAGTTTGTGAATTATTTCGATTATGATTACAAGGCTCCAACGTCAGGCCATCCTATCGCGGTTCATATGGAAGCGACAAAATCACCTTGGAATTCAAATCGTGCGATTGTTCGCATTGGATTGAAAGGTAAAGAGATCGAAGTGAGAGATCGTCCGAAATCAAACTTGGTGTTCTTGATCGACGTGTCGGGATCTATGGAAGATGAAAATAAATTGCCTCTAGTGAAATCGGCATTGAAAACTTTGACCGAGCAATTGAATGGCAATGATCGAATCTCGATGGTTGTTTACGCAGGTAGTTCTGGAGTTGTTTTAGAAAGTACTCCGGGTGATAAAAAAGATAAAATTTTATCGGCGATTCAGAAACTGTCAGCCGGTGGCGGTACTAACGGTGAAGGTGGTATCCGCAAAGCCTACGAAATTGCGCAAAAGAACTATATTTCTGGCGGCAGCAATCGTGTGATCTTGGCTTCGGATGGTGACTTTAACGTGGGTGTGACTTCGCCGAAAGAATTATTAGACATCATCAAAGAAAAATCTGAAGGTGGTGTATTCCTTACCGTACTTGGTTTTGGAATGGGTAATTACAAAGATGCTCGTTTAGAAGAAATTTCTAACAAAGGCCAAGGTAATTATTTCTACATCGATAACTCAAAAGAAGCGAACAAAGTATTTGTGAATCAATTATCGGGAACTCTGTACACGATTGCTAAAGACGTGAAGGTGCAAGTGGAGTTTAATCCTAAAGTAGTTCACTCGTACCGCTTAGTTGGCTATGAAAATCGCATGTTGCAAAAAGAAGATTTCGCTAACGATAAAGTGGATGCTGGCGAAATGGGCGCGGGTCACAGTGTGACGGCTCTGTATGAAATCGAATGGAAAGGTAATGCTCCGTCAGATATTAAATTAAAATATCAATCGGAAGAAAAAGTTAAAGATGCTCCAGGATCTACGGATGAAATTTTGACTGCGAAGATTCGTTATAAAAAACCAACGAATTCAAGCAGTGAATACTTCGAGCAAGCTCTAGCTAACAAGGTTGTCTCTTTACCAGATTCATCATGTTCAACTCGATTCGCAGTGGCTGTTGCCAGCTTCTCACAATGGATGCGCAAATCGGCTCAGTTAAAGGATTTCGACTCAAAACGAATCCTAGAAATCAGTGAAGGCTGTCTAACGACCAAGGACAAGAAAGACTCATTCAAAGAAGAATTCATCGACCTAGTTAAAAAGGCTAGAGAGATCAGAAAATAAAAGAATAACGGTGCCAGGTCCTGTTT
>CAZCHT010000184.1:0-9277 GCA_964498705.1 uncultured Bdellovibrio sp.
TGTATGCCTTCATCATAATCTGAATTTGAAGACATTGAATCACCCCTTAGCTGCAGGCTAAGGGGCCAGTTCCTAGACTCTAAGGATTTCTAGACGTACAACGATTATTAAAAATATAAGACGCACCAATAAGCGACGCGGAGTAAGTGTTAGTTCTGTCAAACAATCCACTATTGGCAACGAAACCGACTCGGTTAGATGCATCCCAGCCATTGCCCGCATTTAAGCTACAAAATAGGTTTGTCCCAGATGAACTGACATCGGGCGAATTTATTGTTCCTGTGGTTAAACTTATTGGGTATGGGTTGGCCGCTGCGGTTGCAAACCGGACAAACTGATTGTGTGCAAAGTTATTTATAGTGTTGGTTCCGTTTAAACCAACAGCCGAAGCGTCCATATTCTGAACAAATGTATTGTGCGACAAGTTAACATTTGCGCCGGTCACTTGCAACGTGACCGCAGCAATATTTTGTTTTTCTAAATAGCTATTAGATAAAGTAACCAATGCCGCTTGCGAAATCTGAACATTCGGGACAGCGTTTCCACCATTGGAGATGATGTTCCAGTCGAGAGCGGTGAGATTTGTATGGAAAGATCCGCCACTAGTATTGGAAACGCTAATGGCTTGGGATAGTCCATTGTACTTGAATTTAGCCAGACTTATACTGGTTTCCAAGTTGTCAAGAATTGTAATACCCGTGAGGTTTGTGATTTGATCGTTGATCAAATCGACCCCAGAGATGGTTAAAATCTTTGTGCTATCCAGATTAACACTTTTTATAAAATTAATTCCTGTTGAGGCTCCGGAAATAGGAGTATCGCCAGACAAACTGTAGATATTTACAAAGCTGTTGGCCGAGTTAATATTTATTCCACTAAAGTTGGCTAGATTGCCATTCATTCGAAGTTTAACATTGTCGATCCAAACTTGATTACCGGATCCTGCGATGTCTATAAACTGCGAAGCGGTTGTGCCTGCCAATGCATTCAGTGTCACATTTCCAATATGCCTTGGAATTCCCGGGTTTCCAAAGTCAATAAAGCCAGAGCCAGTAAAATTTATTTGTGCCGATTGATCTACCGGTCCATACAAATCGCTGTTAGCTAGCGAAATATTTGTATTAGCCATGTCAATCGATGAACCCGATGTCAGACAGTAAACGCCACCACTGCTCATCAGGCTGGGATTTAAGTTAGATCCAGAAAGTATATTTCCAACTGGGCAATCAACATAGTTTTTTGAAGTACCGAAAAGATTTGAGGGCTTTAACCAAATGGAATAGCGAACTACTCCCGACGAATCGCCAAAAGTTAACCAAATATCAGAGTCAGCTTGTATGTCGGCAAACGCCCAATTTAGCACTGGTCCAACAGAAATCAAAGCTGAACAGTCGGTACCGTTCGGTGAGCCGCGATGACAACCCACATTCACGCCGGCAGATGTTAGGATCGGCATTGGATATGTCTTACCTGGGCCATTGAAATTTATGGAAGGGATATTTGTAGCTTGGAAAAAATTAGGGAAGCTAGCGAAATAGCCGTAGACTCCCGTTGAGGGCGAGCTAATTGTAAAAATAGCACTTTGTGTTTGAGAGCTCGGTCGAATTCCCAAAGGTGTATTTTTTAGCTCTATAGCAGTGCCGGCTGAAGTAAGTAACGGCTTAAAATAAATAGTTTTGGTAAAATCCCCTTCGTTCCAGGATAGCTCGTTTGGAAAGGCGCCAGAGGAACGGAATGGATTGCCGCCACATTGAGAATTCGCATAGAAGTTGCCCACTGCATTTGAAGTCAGCCCCAGCTGCATTTTGAAACTTGTTGGTGCCGGGACAAAAAGCGATTGATTACGGAGGCTAATTCGAACAGGAACGCACTGATTGACTTCAATAACTGCGGGGATATCAAAAACCAATGAGGTGGCCACGGCATCGCCATTAATAGGCTCGGACAGCAAAGAGGTTTGCACTGCGGTGCTGTTTACAACGGCGAACGGTCCACTCACAAAAAGGTTATCAGAAAATGATCCAGTGGTTGGCGTCTGGTAATACATCACGGGAGACTCTGAACTGGCTGTTATTGAAAAGTTAGATAAGGCAGACGAACATGTTTTACCATCTAGACTAGAGGACGCGTAGACACGACTGGCTCCAGAACCCCCAAAAGTCAGTGAGTTCAAGGTTGTGTTCAAAGGTGTTTTGCCGTCGGCTTCAAAAAGTAGGGCTTTGAAAGGATAACACTTATTGTTGACCAAACGAGTAGGTGCTGTTGCGGGAAAATTAAAACTAAGCACCGGCATTCCCACATCAAAAGCGCCATCGGAACTATAAGTGACTTCACTGGTTGATGATAAGCCTAAATTGAATGAGTAGGTAGGACCAGGATTTAAAACTTTCATAAATAAACCAGGTCGTGATGAGGCACCCGTGCTAATGGTAACCGAATTGAGTACGGCGTCGTTGCAAGAGTTGTTTTGGTGAAACTCAACCTCCGTGACCGGCGGAAAACTGATAGTTAGTGGAGCTTGTACACTGTAAGAGTTTGAACCCGTGTTACTGGGTGTGAAAATACTTAAAGATACGGGAATGCAAACCCCGGTCGTGATTGGTTTAATATGGATAGGCGCCTGAGAGCCGTTATCGAAGTGCATGAAGCCGTAGAGACCTTCTAAACGCAAATAGGGCTTGTTACCATCACCTGGGTTTTGGTTTCCATTTCCCGAGTCTTTGCCGTTGCAATTGTCAAAATAATTGGTGGTATCAATCACACTAGTTATAGGCACAGGTACGGTAACGGTAGCGCCAGGACTCATATTTATATTGGTGGCCTCTCCCAAAAAAACGGGTGGAGTAAAGCCATTGAGCAATTGATCAGTATTTGGATCATTTAAATTTAGCGCTGGGCACGCTGCCGATGAAACCGGCATTTTCATACCATAAATTCGAATTTTTCGATCGTTACCGCTGGGAACTTCTATTGATACAGGCTGGTCTTTAGGAAATGTCGCTGCAAAAACGCCAAAGCTAAATGAGTTTTTTAGAGGCGCAGTAGCGACAGTCGACGTGGTATCTGTTTTTCCGCAGGTGTTGGTCTGCATCGCAGTCTCCGGTCCACTGACCGTAATTACAAAGCAGTCAATGCCCGCATAACTGCTGGGAATGTTGCCAATGTTAAAGTTAGGTTTATTAGAAGTGCTATTTGAGATCAATTGGCTTTTCTGCACATCAATGCTGGAACCCAGTGATGAGGGTAAAATGATATTTATTTTTGAAGGTGCGGAATCGCTAGCTCGCGTGCAGGCGATAAAATTCACGCTTAAAACTAGAACGCCTATAAATAAAAAAAACGACTTTGAGTTATTCACACCGACCTCACGATTACTTTATCGGAAGGAAGGATCATTACCTAAATACGCTATGTTGTAAGGTATCGACTTAAATTTAAGAATAGAGTCGCCGCACCTAAAAGATATTTAATCTGGTTTGAATTCTATAGGTCTCACAATGGTACACAAATTTTTATAATTATACATGTTACCGAGGGTGAAGCGTATTTGACATCAATAAATAACGCTGTGATTAACACTTAAGATCTTGAAAATACCGGCCTTTAGTGAAAACATTTGAGTCTCAAATGTAAAGGAGCCGATCATGAAATCATTCATTAAAATTACAGCGGTTATGGTTCTGTTGTCTCAAGGTGTGTTTGCTAAAGATTTAGCAAGTCGTCTGGGCGTCGGCGTGAAAAACAATGCGTCGGAAGATGTTCCGTCTCTAGGCGTTGTTTACTATCCCAATCAAGACTTTGGCATTACTGGAGGTATCGGTATCGATACCAAAAAAGATCAATCAAAATTTGTAGTCAGCGGCGGCGTTCGCAAAATTCTATTTCGTGAAAATCAGCTGAACTTTTATTTCGGTGGCCAAGTGGGTATTGTGAATTATGAAGGCGGCGGCGAAAAACAAAATGGTTTTGAATTGAATGCGGTTTTTGGTGCCGAATTCTTTTTAACCGGCTTAGATTCGTTAGGGTTTTCATTTGAAGGCGGCGCGGGAATTTCATCATTGAAAGACACTCGTTTTAGAACGATTGCGGATTCGCCAATGCGTGCTGGTATCACGTTTTACTTTTAAGAAAATATAGATGTTCTAAATATAAAACCTAACTTTATTAAATAATTACTATTGGAGATTGATATGAAAAAAGTTGTACTTACTAAAGACGCTCCGGAACCTATTGGTCCATACAGCCAAGCGATTTCGGCTGGGCCTTTTCTATTTTGTTCAGGTCAAATAGCATTAGATCCAAAGACAGCAAGCGTTGTTGGTCAGGATGTGAAAACTCAAACTGAACAAGTAATGAAAAATGTTGAAGCGGTTTTAACTGCGGGTGGAATGAAATTTGAAAATGTTGTAAAAACAACTATCTTCTTAACAGCAATGAGTGACTTCCCTATTGTGAATGAAATCTACGGTCGTTTTTTCCCAAGTAATCCTCCAGCACGATCAACAGTAGAAGTTCGGGGACTGCCAAAAGGCGTTCAAGTAGAAGTTGAAGTCTTAGCGTACAAGGCATAGGGTTTTATCCTTACAGAATGAGAAAGAAAATAATTCTTTATTTTTCTAGTTTCCTTGTCGTTCTATTTATCATTATATTTTATTTTGAATATGTTGCGGTCAGCTCTGTGCGCTCGACCGCGTGGACTCACGCGTCCGAGGCCGATTGTGGAATTGTTCTAACGGGTGGTCCGGGTCGTATTCGCGAAGCGATGGATTTGCTGGCAAATAGAAATATTAGGAAACTAATTATCTCGGGAGTTAATCCCAATTCAGATATCAAAGAAATTTTCCCACTTTGGGCGTACTATCCTGAGGTGGATGAAAAAGATGTCGTGCTTGAAAAACGAAGCGAAACTACGTTTGGAAACGCTACGCAAAGTCTGCCGCTGGCAGAAATTTTAAGTTGCCAAGATGTTATGATCATCACATCAGCACTACATATGTATCGCTCTAAACGAACCTTCTATCGAGTGTTTCCGAAGGTCATCGACATCAAAACGCATGTCATGGTGCGATCGAGCGAGTCGGACTCTAACTTTGATCGACTTCAAGAAACCTTGAAATCCCTTTTTTACTCTGTCTGGGCCTACTAAGGCCGTATAAGAATGAGAATTTTGATCGTGCCTATGTCAAAGACTGGACTTTGTTCGAGTTAGCTATTGTAACAATTGTTCCGATAAAAAACTCATGAACATTGTATGGGATCGCATCGAATCGTTAGGTCGTAATATTACAGAAAACTTAGAGTACACTCTAAAGATTTTTCTAATGGTTTATCTTTCGTTTCGTGCTGCGTTTCTAGATCAAGCACAAGGATTACGTCAGACGGTGAGTGTTCTTTCGACGCAAATTTATTTTACTGGCTGGCAAGCTATGCCATTGATTTCAATCCTAGCCTTGGGAACGGGCGGAATTCTAGTTATTCAAGGTATGACTAATCTAACCCTTTTAGGTGGAACCGAGATGCTCGGCAATCTGATCGTCGTTGTTTTAGTTCGTGAGGTTGGACCCTTGTTAACCGCGCTGGTGGTTATCGCGCGCAGTGGAACAGCGGTCGCTACCGAGGTCGGAAATATGCGCGCCAACCGCGAAATCGAAGCCTTAGAATCAATGGGTATCAATCCTTTGAGCTATATCGTGTTTCCACGTATCGTGGGCGGTATTATCAGCGTTTTGTGTTTGGCATTCTATTTCATGGTCATCGCGATTTTTGGCGGTTATCTGATCACACAATTTTTTCATGATATTCCATTTAGCTTTTATAGCGAAAACTTGCTTCGTGCATTTGGTAAAGAAGACGTAGCTATTTTCCTTTTGAAAAATGGTTTCAGCGGCGTCGTTATCTTCGTCGTGTCGTGCTTTCAAGGATTGAGTGTCCAAAAGAGCCCGCATGAGGTTCCGCAAGTAACTACGCAAGCCGTGGTTAAAAGTATTATCTATGTAACCGTATTTAATTTAGTCGTAACAGCCATTGTCTATCTGAACCAACTACAAAAACTAGGTGTTGTATGAGCGAACTTACCCAATTGATGCCCCAAATTAAAAGTCTGAAATTCGAAAGTTTGTTTTTCCAGCATGAAACGCAAGATCCGATTTTGATGAATGCTGATTTTGAGTTTCCTACGAACGAAAATGTTTTGATTCAATCGGTGCAGGGTGCAGGTAAATCAACATTATTACAAATCCTAGGTGGTTTGATCGTTCCACAATCTGGAAAGTTTTTAATTAATGATTCTAACGTTGGCGACATGTCGTTTGAAGAATTTCTTCCGTATCGCTTATCTATTGGATATACGTTTGACTACGGTGGTTTAATTAATAATCGCACGATCTATGATAATTTAATGTTGCCTTTGTTGTATCACAAATTAGTCGATATGGAAGAGGCGAATCGTCGTGTGATGGAAGTTTTAAAATATTTTGATTTAGAAAAATTTAAAGACGAGCGCCCAGCACATATTCCTGGCCGCGTAAGAAAAATTTCGTGTTTGCTGCGCCCTATGATGACTCATCCACAAGTGTTATTGCTAGATGATCCATCAGTCGGATTAGGTCAAGAGACCAGTCTTAAGTTTATTGATCTTATTAATAAGCATCGTGCAGAACGAGGATTGAAACATGTCTTCATTTCTTCATATGATGAAAAGTTTATGAGCCACATAAATCATCTCACCATCCATTTGGACAACGGCCTATTGTACGCGCCGCAGACGGAAGGGAATAAGGCAGTAAGTTTATGAAGGTAAAGTTTAACAAGTTTGAACGGGTCGCCGGTTTATTCGTACTGTTTGCAATAGCGGGCTGTTTTCTTATTGCGATTAGCGTAGCGATAAAGCAAGGTTGGTTTGAAAATAAAATCAAATTCGAATCCATATTTGCGTCGGCAGACGGTGTGCATCCAGGAACAACAGTTCTGATTGCCGGTTTACGCGCCGGTAGCGTGGAAGATGTCGAACTTTTAGGAAGTAATAAAATTCGTGTTACCTACTATGTTCTTGGTAAGTTCCATGAAAGAATTCGTGAAGATTCGAAAGCTCAATTAGTGCGACCATTCGTTATTGGTGATCGTGTACTAGAAATTTCAGTGGGTAGTCCAGAACTTAAGATTGCTCAAGAGGGTGTGCTGTTAGACACAGAAGAAACTCTGGATTTAATGACATTGTTAAGCGGTAAACGATTAGGGACATCTCTAGAGAAAATATCCGAGATGTTAAGCAATTTGCAATTCTTAATGGAAGCATTCTTAGATCGCGATCGCACTAAATCAATGCTAAGTATCTTCGATAAATTAGATCCGTTGATGGGTAACATGAACGAGATGTCTGAAGAAGTGATTAAGTTAAGTCGTCAGATGACGTATAAAGAAAATCTAAAGAAAACGATTTCGCAAACAGCCATATTAACTAAAGAACTGAATGTGATTCTACCTGAGCTAAATCGTCAAAATCCACAGTTGGCAAAAAATTTGGCGCAGTTAACAGGCAGTTTGGCGCAAATGACAGAGGATTTCAAATCAGTCACCGTAATGATGAAAAACTATGGTCCTGAAATTCCAACAGTCGCGAAACGAGCTCTGGAAGCTTTAGATGAAGCGACCGTATTAATGAAGGCCATGCAGAAAAACTTTTTCCTGCGCAATGCGGTTCAAGAAGTTAACCAAGAAGAATCTGACGAAGTTAAAAATGGAACACGCCAACCGGCACGAGAAAAACAAGGCGCCAAACCCTAGTTTTTTTCATAATCAACTTGCGTTGCGAGCGCCTATTTAATACGCTTAGGTATGGTCTTGTTCCTGTTTAAAAAATTAATCTTGTCGAATCGTGCTGGGAATTTGGTGCGACGAATATCGCGCCTATCTATGATTAGCATCGGTGTGTCGACCTTCGCGTTTTTGCTGATTATTTTTATCATGAACGGGATGAATCAAAGCATTGAGTCTCGAGTGATATCGCTCGAAGCACATTTGACCATTGTGCCGAAAGATCGCGTCGCACATAAAGACTTGGAATCTGATCCCATTGTTACGGAAATCAAAAAATTAGGGGCTGAGCGGTATTCGCTATTTGATACTCAGGATGTAATCATCCGTACGATGGAAGGGCAGTTCCGTGGCGCTATTGCACAAGGCTTTGTTCGCAAAAGCTTTGAAAACTTAAATCAGAAAATTAAAGAGCAAAACGAAAAGCATATAAAGAAAAGCACGTCTCTGTCTCCCGATGCGCAGATGTGGGAAGAAATGGATATTCCAGAATCTAACGAGATCATGATTGGTGTTGATTTAGCACGCAGTCTTGGCGTGTTCGAGGGCGACTACTTGATGGTTCTGCCTCCAGAGAGCTTAGTTCTAGCGATGGGCGAAGTCCCTGTATTTGAAAAAGTTAAAATTAAAAAAATTCTTTCTACTAATTTGGCGGATTTAGATTCGCAATACATTTTCTACATGCGTGATCTCACATTATCGTCGTTACGAAATTCGTTGAGTCGCCAAGTGGGTCTTGAAGTCTGGCTAAAGGATGCAATGGACGCTGGTCATTTTCAAAGTCGCTTGCAAGATTGGGTGGATGACCACAAAGGTGATGGTAAGAAAAGTATCGATTGGAATATTCAAACATGGATGGATCGCAACTCGGCATTATTCTATGCTTTGAAACTCGAGAAATTCATGATCGGCTTGTTCTTGGGGCTAGCGGGTTTGATCGCGTCGTTTTCAATTTTGACGGTGCTAGCACTACTGATCTCGCAGAAGAAACGCGACATCGCGATGCTCAGAACACTCGGATTGTCACAGAAAACAGCGATTCGATACTTTATTCAGATAGGTGTGAGCTTGTCGCTGGTAGGTGTGTCCGTGGGCGCTGTGCTTGGTTTGATCGTGGGCTATTTGCTTGAATGGTATCCAATCAATATCTTGCCGGATATTTATTACGATTCAACTATTCCGGCAAAAGTGAGTCTGTTTTTATTTTTTACGGTAATATTTGTAACGACTCTGATTGCGTTCTTGGGATCTTATTTGCCGACTAAGGCTATTGAGAAGATTTCTCCGGCTGAAGTTCTTCGGATGAAAAACTAGCCTCTTCTGATTTTTTTCGAGCGAGGATCCGTCTGCTGAAGTTTAGTTCTGGGGTGAGACGGGGATCTTCCTTTTCTAAAATCTTTCTTTTTAAACACATAAAAAAAGCCTCGGCAGTCCTCGCCGGCGCTGAACGCCTGTCTGTGGAACT
>CAZCHT010000185.1:0-9038 GCA_964498705.1 uncultured Bdellovibrio sp.
AAGTAAAATTTATAAATGCAGGCCTTATTTAAGAAATTTCAAAAAGACATCAAAGCTATCCTTTTTATCGGTATCGCGGCGTTTATAGCCTTGGCGTTATTCAGCTACTCGCCAAAAGATCCGTCATTTAACTCTATGGGTAGTAAATTGAGCCCGGCTAATTACTGTGGCTGGCTCGGCTCATTTTTAGCGGATTTATTTTACCAAGGCCTAGGCATTAGCTCATGGCTTGTGCCGCTTGCGTTCCTTAGGCTTGGAATCGGTACCCTTCGCGGTCAAGATGTCCGCTTGCGCAGTCTTAGTATCGTTTGGCTAACATTGCTTATTGTGAACGTGTCGGCATTAACGGCGTTCTATTTTCCGCTGGCGAGATTGTTTAACCATGAGATCTTTTTATCCGGAATTATTGGTCTATCGGTATCGAATGTTTTGTTTAAACTTCTCAATTTTGCGGGACTGCAGATTTTCCTTTGGAGCAACTTGATTATTTTAGTTCTTTTCTACACGGAAAAAAGTCTTCAGCAGTGGGGTGTAGTGGCAAAGAATCAATCCAGCTTCTTAGTCAGCGGTCTTATCGCGATCAAAAAGTGGTTTGCAGCAATAGCGCCAGAAATTACGCCAAAAATTAGAGAGAAAAAGGCGAAATCAGAAAAAGAAGCTAAAACGGCAGCCAAAGAGGCGTCTGGCGAATCAGATAACCTAAGAGACTGGAACAATAAGGCCGAAGAAATCTCGAAATTAACGCAGCTGAATTTTTTCGATGAAGAACCAGAGGTTAACATCGATGCGGCACCTACAGGTAAAGATGATAACGACCGCATGCCTAAGAGAAAAGTAATCATGAAGGCAAAGCCTCCCAAAAAGATCGAAAATTGGGATATGCCCAAGCTGAGCCTTTTAGACGACCCACCGTTAACACGAGTAAAACTGGATGAGAAAGAGATCCGCAAAAAAGCAGAAATTCTTACAGATAAATTAAAGCATTTCAATGTCGAAGGTGTGATTACAGATGCTAAGCCGGGGCCGCTAGTAACGATGTTTGAGTTTAAGCCGAATGCCGACGTTAAGCTCAGTAAGATCACGGAACTACAAGATGATCTAGCGCTGGCGTTGTCGAGTGAATCTTTGCGTGTAATCGCACCGATTCCAGGCCGTGATGTCGTGGGGATTGAAACGTCGAATTCGCGTCGTGAAACTGTGTACTATAAAGACCTTCTAGCAGAGGATTCGTTTTGGAGTGATGATTTAAAGCTTCCGATTGCCCTCGGCAGACAAGTAAATGGTGATGCCAAAATTGTGGATTTAAGAAAGATGCCTCACTTAATGGTGGCAGGAACAACGGGCTCTGGTAAGTCGGTTCTGATTACCTCTATTATTAGTGGTCTATTATTCCGTCACTCGCCGAAGACTTTGCGATTAATTTTAGTAGATCCCAAACAAGTGGATTTAGCGGCCTTTGCGAAAGTGCCTCATTTAATCATGCCTCCAGTGACAGATCCTAAGAAAGCTGTTTCCGCGTTGAAATGGGCGATTAGAGAAATGGAAAAACGCTATAAATCTATGAGTAAGTTCGGGGCCAGGGGCCTTGAGAGCTACAATGAAACAGTAGCGAACTTGCCAGCAGACAAAATCGCAGAACATGAAAAAATAAATCAAGAGTATGAATCACAAGGCGTAATGAAGCTTGAGCAGTATTATTATCAGCAACTTCCTTATATCGTTATCGTAGTGGAAGAGTTTGGTGATTTGATGGCCGTCGATAAACAAAATGTCGAGCATGGCGTAGTTCGTTTGGCGCAAATGGCCCGTGCGTGCGGCATTCATTTGATTTTAGCTATGCAGTCGCCTCGAAAAGAAGTTGTTACTGGTTTGATCAAAACGAATATTCCAGGTCGTGTGGGTCTAAAAGTGGCGTCTAAGATGGATTCTAGAATTATTCTTGATGAAGGCGGAGCGGAACGTTTGCTGCCTAATGGTGATATGCTTTTCTTAGCCCCAGGCGTTTCAAAACCGATGCGCCATCATGGACCTTATCTAAGTGAGAAAGAAATTAATGGCCTGGCGTCTCACTGGTCAATGCAAGCAGAACCTGAGTTTGATCCCATTGCGGTCAAAGCGCTCGAAGGCGGCTTCTCTGAAGGTGGCGGCGGTGGCGGTGCTGGCGGCGATGAGTACGGCGGCGGCGATGAAGATTATGATGAAATGTATGATCAAATCCTTGCCTGGGCTGCTGAACTAAAAGAGGTCAGCGCGTCTCTCATTCAACGTCGATTCCGTTTAGGCTACCCGCGCGCTGCGCGCATAATTGAAACTTTTGAACGCGAAGGCGTAGTTGGACCAGCGAACGGTAGTAAACCACGCTCGGTGCTAATTCACGCAATGCCAGAACGATGACGCGTTTTTTTGTTTTTCTATTATCTGCCAGTGTTTGCATTGCTGTTGGAGCTAGCAAGTCGACCGCAAAGAAAGATGATCCCGCTGCGCAATCTCGAGAGATTATTGAAATTGCGCAGAACTTAATTTTACAAAAAGACCGCGATCAAGCCATCCGACTACTTAACAAGGCATTGCTTACAGAAAAAAATAAAACAGTTCTTGCGGAAATTCGAACTATTTTAAAAGATATCGGCAGCTTATTTTTATTTGATAAATCTCAGCAAGAATATGAGTCGAGCATTAGCTTTAAAAAAACAGAGCCAGGAAAGTGGATTGCTTCGGTCGAGCGTGCACAAAAAATTGAGCCAGATAACACTTTGATTATGATCGAAGTAATACGTAATCAAGTTAGTAAAAAGAATTTGAACCGCGCCAAAGAGATTTTAGAGGAGTTTCGAATAAAAAATGCGTTTGATAAGAATGTGATTTTGGCCGGTGCTTTTTTGGGTGTGGCTAGCGCGGAAGGGAAAGATATTTCCTTTCTCAAGGCACGAGTTAAAGACCTTCAGTTGCCAAACTATGCGGCTATAAACAGTTATATCGAGCTCCTAGAGCGATTTTTAACCGGCAATAAAGAAAAGACGCTATTAGCGCTGGCGGTTTGGAAAAAAGAAGATCCCCTAAACCCCCAGGTTTCCTATTGGGAAAAGCGCGTAAACGGCGGACCTAAGGTCGACGAAGATCAGATATGCGAATCTTTCCCCGAGCATCTTTATAGGCGCTATTACCACGACTTATTCTTTTGCTCTTCGGCATTAGAGAACTTTTTTAAGTTCAAAGATGTCAACCAGCCTTGAACTATGCTAAATAGTTTATATGAAGGCACACGTGGTATTTTTAGTTCTACTGTCAGTTATAATAATTGATGTCGGTTGCGGTGTTAAAAGCAAGCCACTGGCTCCCCTCAAAGAGCCATGGATTTCAACTGGCAATATCGAAAAAGATAAAGAAAAAAAATATAAAAATAAACGACCGGCCCAGCGCGCTGAATTCAATCCATCGTCGTCTTTGGATGAAAAAGAGCGCTAGAATGAAAATTGAATTCGAAAAAATTTCGGGTGCTAAAAATATATTTTTATTCACAAAGAAACTATCTTTGGATTTAGAGACTCAATTAAAGTTGATTAAAAAAGTTTGCGATCCTTATGAAGGATTTTTTGCAGATGGTGTTGTGTTCATGGAGCAACTAAAAGATTCTGAATTTAAATGGTATTTTTTTAATTCAGATGGATCCGGCGCAGAGATGTGTGGAAACGCTGCTCGATGTGCCCATAAATTTATTCAAATGAAATACGCTAGCCTTGATTCTGTTTCGATTCAGACATTATCTGGAAAAGTCACATCTACATTTAAAAACGATCATTTTTATGTAAACATGACCGTTCCGAGCAGAGCCAGCGAGCTATTACTTGGCGCCTCATTCTTTGAATCGGAATTAGATTTTGCAGCTTTCAAGAAAGCTGCCTCGACATCGGCGTACTTTGCGGATACAGGCGTTCCCCATTTGATTATACCTGTCAGCAACTGGGATGAGGCTTTAAAATTGAAAGCGACGTGGTTGTTTTTAAGAAAGCATAAGCACTTCGAAAAAGGAACCAACGTTACATTGGTTCAGGTTCAAAAAGATGGAACCACGAAAGCAATTTCTTTTGAACGTGGAGTAGATAATTTTACTCAAGCCTGCGGCACTGGCGCCACAGCTGCGGCGCTGTACATTAAACATAAAGAAAATAAAAAACTAGTTACGATTGTGATGCCTGGCGGAACTTTGAAAGTGGATTTAAATCAAGATTCACCCGTTCTAATTGGCGAAGCCGTTGATATTGGTCAAGTGATTGTAAATATATAAGGAGAGAGTTATGTCGTCGCAATTTAAAGGTGTTTTTACAGCATTAGTTACGCCGTTTAAAAATCAAAAAATTGATTATGTGAGTTTGGAAAAGCTGGTTAAGCAGCAATTAGCCGGTAAGATCGAAGGTTTCGTAGTGAATGGAACTACGGCCGAGTCTCCGAACCTTAAAGACGAAGACGTCGCCGAACTGTTTAAGAAAATTAAATCGTGGACAAAGGGATCTGTTCCTCTGATCTTGGGTACGGGATCTAACTCAACTGAAAAAACAGTTGAGAATACCCGTCAAGCTGGTGAAATGGGTGCTGATGCGGCGTTGGTTGTTGTTCCTTATTACAACAAACCACCTCAGCAAGGTTTGTATTTGCACTTTAAAGCGGTAGCCGAAGCTTCAAAAATTCCGGTAATTCTGTACAATGTTCCCGGCAGAACAATCACAAGCCTTGAGCCAGAAACAGTATCAAGATTGGCAGAAGTTAAAAATGTAATAGGCATCAAAGAAGCCACTGGTAATATGGAAATCGAGACGAAAATTATCGAAAAAACCCATAAAGATTTTGTGATGCTATCTGGTGACGATGGCACATATGCTGATTTTTTGAAAAACAAGGGTCACGGCGTGATCTCTGTAGCGACGCATGTAATTCCAGATGCCTTTGTGAATATCACAAACTTGGCCCGAAAAGGTCAGCACGCCGAAGCTGAAGTCTTGCAGAAGAAATACAAAAAATTAATAGATTTACTATTTATCGAAGCCAACCCAATTCCTGTTAAGCGCGCGTTGCAGTTTATGGGAATTCTAGAATCTGCTGAACTACGACTGCCGCTAATAGAGATGTCTCCGGAAGGCAGCGAGAAATTAAAAGCCGAAATGAAAAACTTAGGTTTAGTATGAAACAACTAAAAGTTGGCGTCGTTGGCGCTTCAGGAAAAATGGGAAAGGAACTTCGCCAAGTTATTAGCGAAGCGGGATTCACTCCATTTCTTGGAATGTACAATTCTAAAAAGCCGGAAGGTTTTGAACACGCGGCCAATAGTTGGAACGATAAGAAAACTGAAGAAGTTGATTTGTGGATTGATTTCTCTTTACCGGAAGCATTTGATCAAGCGATTAAGGCCATGGCGAAATTTAAAAAACCAATCGTATCAGGGACAACTGGAATTTCTGCCGCACAAAAAGAACTTTTAAAAGAAGCCTCTGCGCACGCACCAATCTTGTGGTCTTCTAATATGAGTGTTGGCGTTGCTTTCGTAAATAAAATCCTAAGTCAGTTTAAAGACATCAAAGATTTTGATTTTCAAATTGAAGAGCTTCATCATAAACATAAAAAAGATGCTCCAAGCGGTACTGCCAAAACAATGCAGGAAAATTTGGAATCTGCTGTAGACAAAAAAATTCCACCGACATTAAGTATTCGCGGTGGGGGCATTTTTGGCGTTCATCGTATTTGGGCCATGTCAGACCAAGAAGTCATCACTATAGAGCATCAGGCATTGAATCGAAAGGTTTTTGCTGAGGGCGCACTTAGAGCTGGATTATCTATATTTAACAAGGGACCTGGCCTTTATTCTATGAAAGATATATTCTAGAATAGAATCATGAATGTATGTCTGTTCGCCTTTCATTTCAAAGTAAGCACTAAAGAAGAACGTATTATTCGAATTCTTGGTGATTTTCATAAGTTATTTAGAATTAAAAATATTTCGTCCGTTTATAAAAAAACAAGCGATGAGACTACGACGAGGCTTGATGAAGAGATGTCGTTTGCAATTACGACCGAGACGGCGTTGAACGTTGAAAACTTGGTCGCCGCAAAAACCGCTCTGCAAGGATCTGATTTCAAAGTGGAACTTCTAGTATACAACTACGAAATTCAATGGACTCCCGAGCTTCCACTTCCGTCTCCCCTGCTCCATTTTGATCCGCTTGTGTTACATTGTTGTGCCGAAATTGCACCGACGTATATTCATCCTATTCTCAAAGACAACTTAAAGACTTTGGATATCAATAATATCCGGACTGATTTCGAGTTTCTTTTCCAGGGCAAAATATATATTGATCAACTTACGTAACCGTTCTTAAATAATTAAGAATGTATAAATTTTTATTTCACAGCATATCAGTTTCGTTTCTAGTTTCGTTCATTATGGGCTGCGCAGGACCTGGCACCTATATTCATGAATCAGACATTAGTCTTACTGAGTCGCGTAAAGCTTTGGTGAAATTATACGGGGAGCCTCGAAGCATTTCTCAAAATGGTCGAGAGTTTCTAACAAACTACATGGATAAAAAAGGTCGTATATTGGAATCAGCGAAGAAAGCGAAAGAACGACGCTATGCTCATATCAAAATCCTAGGCGAACGTCGCCCTTATGAAATCCTTGTGAACGTTGTTGTCCAGGCACAATCTGAACCCGGCGTGTACGAGACTTTGGACGATGATGAAGTCCTTTCCAATCAGCTCGCTGTCGAGATTAAAAAAGAACTCCTCAAAAGTCTCGAAAACCGCAATATCATTGACGATTTCAACGCATTTTAACATTCTATAAGAAGTGATGAAGATACTTCGTATTGTTTTGCAAATTACTGCGTTTGCTTTTGTTTTTGGTTATCCATCGAAAGTGGATAACCACGTGAATATTTTTTTGAGTAAAAAAGTTTCCATCACCGTTAATAAAAGTCATCCCTCATATGTCGCCTACGATGCTGTGAATATCAAACGAAGTGCAAGTGTAGAGCTGAACAAGCAGCCCCTGCGGGTTATCCAGCTATCCACGGATACTCAAGAAGAAAACGAAGTGCTTAACCATTTTCATCCACTTGCAAAGAGGATGGTGTTAAATCCCATTATCATTAAAAAAGATGTCGAAGTTTTTGATACTCAAGCCGTAAATGAAAATTATATTCGACACACGAACCTTGAGGATACTGCCAGTGTTGTGAACCCAGTGGCGTCTCCTTTGGATCAAAAAAATTGGGTTGCCGAATTTAAGCCCTATTTTAGAAAAAAAGTTCAAGAGGGCGCGTTCTCGGCAAATTGGACTCAAGGCGCAAGTAATGGAAATTCGAACATGGGCGCTGTTAAAGCAGCTGCCGCTGTCAAAAAAGCAAAAGATACGTTTGTGACATTTGGCCCGGTATCAACACCCTTAGGCAGCTCTAAAAATTTTGAGCCAAACAAAAAACCAACCGCAGAAGAAGTTTTGGTAGAAAAATCTGTCTATGCAAGCGCAGCTGCTACCTTTGATGAAGGGCCGTCGGCCAATCGCATCGTTGGGATTTTTGAGATTCAGAAGGGTCTTCTGTATTCAAATGAAGATCGCATTGAAATTCGACGATATGAAGAAGGCGTGTTTCGCGAAAAGGGTTCGATCAATCTTCACGATTCTACGTACGAAATTTTTCCAAATGACTTTAAAGGTTTCTTATTAGGCCGCATGATTGATAAGTACGGAAAAATTAAGGGCGAAGGCGTTGTTCGCGTTTCAGATTCGCTAACCAAGCAAAAAGGAGCGCATCAAGGCCCGAAAATCACACTAGTTGTAAAATCTGATGTGAATGGACGCGCGGTCAGTTCTTACAATATCAATAATAAGAACGCTCTGTCTCAACCCGCTAAAGCATCCATCTTTCAAGGCCAGATGGAAAAACCTGTAGGTAAAGACGGTGTGGTTAAATTTGATAATATAGTTAAAAACTCGCCGACGAATTTAGTTACGGAAAGCAAAGGTCACTTTGCAGCTCAGCAAATTATTTTGGCGGGTGAAAATTTTTCTACGGAACTGATTCCTGAAAAAATGGGTTCGGCTTTAAAACAAATGGTTTCTGATTTAAGACAGCAGAACTTTAATGATCCAAACCTTTCGATTGTGATGGGGAAAGTTACGTTTGATGGTCAGCCCGTATCCGGAGTCAGTTTAAAAGTTGAAAACGAGAATGAACTTGAGCCGATTTACTTCAACTCATTGATGTTGCCAGACACTAAACTGACTACGACTTCAGAAAACGGCTACTACGCATTTATTATTGAGGGCGGCGATCTAATTACGTTGATGGCATTGCGCGGGGATAAATATTTTGGCCACATAAATACCGTGGTTAGCCCAGGCATGAGTTCGTTTGCGGAAATTAAAAACACGATCAAGACAGAATCTGTAGAAATAAAAGTCTATGAACCGTTTACGGGAGCACCTGAGTTTTCTGATGTAATGTTGCAAGGGCAACAGGATATGATCACTATCGAAAAGGGCTTAGGAGAGGCGCAGCTACCCTATCTAGGCCGCTGGAGTTTTTTATATTCAAATCCATCTGATAAATATATACCAGCTCACTACACCTATGTTGAAAATTCAGACTATATATATGTTCCTGTGGTTTCTAAAGAATGGGTTAGCTACTTGTTTTCAAACTCTAAGTTGACGTTGTATCCTGGAACAAACATGGTCTTCGGTTTTGTTGTTGATGAAGACTTTGAGGTGGATGTGCCGGGGTTAGATCAAATTAAAAACCATATTGTCTACTTTGATTACTCTGGTAAGCCAACGAATAGAGGCACTCAAGGTGGCGGATTTGTTCTCTACAATTTGCCAGAAGGTGTCTATGAACCTTTGGTTTTCGGGACCCAATCTCAGAAAATATATTCACGAATTGCCCCCCTTAAAACGGGCGATGTATTTATATTTACCTATAAGCTAGATGGATCGATCTAACCTCCGCGTAAGAAACAAGAAAAGAAGTAGTCGTCCCTATGTG
>CAZCHT010000186.1:0-8849 GCA_964498705.1 uncultured Bdellovibrio sp.
AATCAAGAAGTAGAAGTTGCCGATCGCAAAGTCATAGTCAAAAAGCCAGATCCAAAAGCATCTTTTGGAAAATTTATGGCTAACCGAGAACGCAACAAAAACAATTCGTCAGTAGGCCCTTCATGGGGCGGACGCAAAGGAAACTAACCTTTGGCGACGGCAACACCAAAAGCGGATAAAGAGAATCCAGACACTTGGACCAAATACACTAGCGGTAGCTGCAATACATGCAGAGCCACGTGTTGCTCAATGCCCATCGAGATCCGCTGGGAAGACCTTGTTAAATTGAATTTCGTAACCGACGACGATTTGGGTAAGCCACTAAAATCCGTAGTCAGCCGCCTAAAAAAAGAAAACGTTATTACTGCCTATCGCTCAGAATCGGGACTTTTCGCATTTAAGCAAACGTCTGCTGGAAAATGTAGATACCTAAAAGGCAACCGGTGCGGCATCTATAAAACTCGCCCTCTAGTCTGCCGAGAGTTCCCCATTCGAATGGGCTGGCGCCACGGCTATTGCCCTAAAACACCTATTAAATAGGCGGCAGTTTACTTTTTCTTGGACGTGTATCGCTTAATAATACCGGAATAGATTTTCTTTTTGCGAATGATCTTTAGACCTTTATTGAAGGAATCTCGCATCTCGGCCGTTTTAAACATTATTCGGTAAGCTGTTGAGGGGAATAAATCGTGAATCGCTATTTCAGCGTTAAGGCCTGCATCCTCTTTAAGATTTCGTTGGTAATATTTAATTATTAAAATATCACCAACAATGGCATCCACTCGTTTACGTAGTAATTGTTCCACTTGAGTTAGCTGTTCAGCCACTTCGGTGTATTTCGTATTTTTTGTCATGACGGATTTGAATTTATCGCCCAAGACATTTTTCGCAGTTTGAAATCCTGCAACACTGAGGTCCGCCAGATCATCAATCGTTTCAATTTTCAATTTTCTGTTTTTAAGGGATGCGACAACATTATAGTAATCAATATATGAATCTGAGGGAAATCCCTCTATAGAATGCTCGAGTTTATTAATTACTCCATTAACCCGACCCGATTTAAATAAGGCTTCTCCACGATTCAACGGTACGAACGAAGGCCTAAAATCAATTCCAACAGCTTTGAACGACTCGCGAACAATATCGCATTCCAGGCCACTCGCATCTTCTTCAAAAATATACGGCGGCTTTGAAAGAGCCATAGCAATATGGGCCTCTTCTGCAAAACCGAGCGTTGTTAAAAGTAGTATAACCAAAATCGACTTGATATTCACTGGCTAGACACTAACAAGGGAATATCACGATAGCAAAAACACAATCCATGCCGCGGTACCCTGTACGATTTTTTGTTACTAACTTTTCGGGACCGAAGGGGTTTCCAATTCGATCTGATGGAAAGTCAAATCAAATTCATTTCGAATCTTTTTGTTAAGCAAGTTTGCCCAAAGCTTAGGCCTCAACGAACTACTCTAGTAGCACCTTAATTTGTCTTTAATACAGCGGAACTGATGCCGAAAATTAAAAATATCAATTCTAGCCATCCATGCAACATCGCAATCCCAAAATAAATTCGGCCTGCATAGGGAGTGAAAAACCACATTCCGAGTGCGGCAATGGCACCGGCAAATAAAAATGTTGTGACTGTGGGCCCGCAATCCTGTCGCAGCAGTTCTAAACTGCGACGGAATGAATTGGGAACTGATTTTTTATCTAAGCATTGCGGTATCGCCCGCAGCCAAATAAAATAATGCATGGATAAACCAAATGCATAGACCACTATTGCCCGATCCCACATTTTAGTCTCATTAGACCATGAAGCCAGCGCCCAACCTTTAACTTCGAATGATTGGGTCGAAAGAAATTTAAAATCAGGAAAGGAAATCAAAGAGTCTAAATAACCAGCAAAAATATACACGTGAATCCATGCAAATAACAGAGTGGCTAATACCGCAACCACGCGATTTTGGTTATCTTTCGCCGCAAAAATCCAATGACCAAACGCGACCCAATTGTGAAAAATTAATGCGAAACCAACAAAAGCTAAAGGATTCCACCAAGCTAATTTCAAAATTCCGCCCACCATTGCCAGCGTCATGGCCGCGATCAAAACATGACGAAGTGAGCCTATTTTTAACCCGACAATTCCCACTGCGAACAATGATAACAAAATTTCCCAGGTTCCGTAAGGAACTTGCGGCATGCCTTCAATTTCAGATACACCAAAGCGAATAAATAAAGATATTGCCGTAAGAATAAGAAAGATCCGAATAACGAGTGCCGAATTCCAACGAAGGTTTAACCCAGCACTCGACTTTTGCAGAAATCGATAACTCGCTATTAAATGTGGGTAACCCAGAATTAAGGGACCCAACACTAGTAAAGCTATAGACCATTGCAAACTTAACCATAAATAAATAGTGAACAAAAAAAGATAATTCATCCCCAGACGATAGGCCCGGTTACAATAAATTTGCCGCAACCATTCACTTTTCATGGTCACCCGCAACATCGCGATACGCACGCGATCTAGAGGACGCGCCATGTGCCCTGCTGAAAAGTTAATAATTTGAAGAGCTAAATTTCTATATTCCAACTTCAGAATTCTCATAAATGTTTACAAATCTGTTTTACTAACGATAGTCTCATAACAAGAATAAAAACGACACTAAAAATGAGGATAAAATGCCTTACTTAAAAACTCATCGTAATTTCATTATTTTCTTTCTATTTGTTCTAACCACGGCTGGCCCCATGCTGCCTAGTTTTGCAAAAATGCAGGCCACCCAAATGATTTCGGCGAAAGCAGTCACACGTCACTATAAGGCCGAGATGGCAAAAGGCAAACTACCCGCCGATGAAGCTGAACGAATGAAGCTGGCGAACATTGCTGAAGAGGTTTTCGAAGTTAAAGAATTCGCAGTATCTGGCTACCACTCAACAGATGTCGAGCAAGTGAAATCAGTCTACCTAAAAAATATCGCAAACTCCATTCAACAAGCCATCCAGAAAAAAACAAATTGGGATGATGGGCTGACGAAGTCAAAAATGATCACGCTTAAAAATGAAGAAACTTTGCTAAAGAAAAGCCTCGGCGAAAAATCTTTAGGATGGGCCTGGTACTTGTATCAAAAAGGCAGCAAAAAAGAAGCTCAATTGGTACTTTCAGGGGAATTTGAACGAACGTATGCTGACACAATGAAGCTAACAGAAATCACCGGCTTCAAGGGCTCGACTCCCTCTTGGGAGGCAGAATCGATACATAAAGCGCTGATTCCATTATCGTCAGAAACTGAAAATAAATCACGAGAAGAAAAAGTGCAGAAAATGCGCCTTCACATTAGCAATCTGCCAAATATGCAGATGATGACTTAATATTTAAATTTAGGGGTTAGTATGTATTTTAAACAAATAAATTATTTTTCCAGTCTAATTGTTACTATGGCACTTTTAGTGAGTGAGATATCGATTGCAGACATGTCGTCGGCCGGAGCCATGCCCCCACCTGTATTTGTCCAAGCCTCGCTTGTTGTTTCGTATTACAAAAACGTACAAAAAAAACGTAAATTGAATCAGGATGAATCCGATAAATTTAATTTACTACTCATCGCGCACGATATTTTTGGGATCAAAGAATTTGAAACGATCGGCTTTCAGCAAACCCCTTCTGAAAAAGCCAAGGCGCTGCAGCTGACTACGATTGCTTTATCCATCGAACAGGGTCTCAAACAAAAATCAAACTGGGATAGTTCGGTTTCCATAAAACAATGGGAACAAATCTCTCAAAGCGAATCTGCTTTGAAGACAAATTTGGGTGAAAAATCATATACTGCGGCATGGTTGACCTACCGGCATGGAAATAAAAACGAAGCCAAATCCATTTTAGCAAAAGGTTTTGAAGATTTGTATTCAGATACTATGAAGCTTAAACATCTTAACTCCCATAGTAATTCGAGCCCAATGTCGACCTCAGAAGCGTTTTCAAAAGCCTTAATTCAAATGTCTACGGATGAAGAAAACAAGGCTCGTGAAAAAAAACTAAATGAAATGCGCTTGCATGTAAGTAGCCTACCCGACTTGATGATGATGACTTAAATTATTTCTCATTTTGAGACAAAGTATAGGCTTTGTCTTTGCTTTTAAATCCTATGTGGAATTATTAACGAAACGAACCCAGCACGGCTTCCTATTATCGTCACTATTGTGGACATATGTCGGTTTTTCATGGCTCGTTTTGTTTTTACTTATTTCTGGGCCTATTTATGCCACATCCATCGAAGAAGACCGTCGTTGGGACTATGAAAATAGTCTAACAGAAAAGGAAACCGAGTTCGTAGATCTCCGCACCGAAGACGAAAAAAACCAAGAGATTATCAAAAAATTTAAAGAAGCCCTAAGAACCAGAGGCAAGTGGTTGAATTCACCTCTACTCGGAGACGCCGATCCAGACGCAATCCTAGCAGCAAAAGACATCGAAAATATTTTGACCGAGTTTAAAGAAAAAAATCCAACCTTAGCAGAAATTCCCATTCGCGTATTTATTTATGAAAGTAAAACTCCCAATGCATGGGTCGCTCGTTTTAATGGAAAATCAAAACCGATCGATGGTCTCTCTTCCGAAGCTGTCTGTCGTGCACTGGGATTTGATCCGTCTACTGGGTTTATTGAAATGGGAATCACTAATAGTCTTTTAAAAATCCTTCCTAAAACTCGTGACGCATTGGCATTCGTCATAGGTCACGAAAGTGGTCACATCGTTGAAAAACATCTCCAAGATGGCAGCACAGTGACGTACGAGGATATGGCCAAGGGTTGGCTAGATCGTCACATTAATGAATTCGCGGCTGATGGAAAAGGTATCGACTTCATGGTCGGTCTATTTAACTTGGAAGACGCAATCGCCGCTCTTAAATCACTTTTTGAAATGCAGGCAGGACAAGCCCGTCGGAAACTGGCTCCTCACGAAGTCGAAGAGTTGATTATCAAAGCGATAGACAATGCAGCGTCCAGTCACCCTCATGAAGGGGTACGATTAGCGGTAGCTGAAGCTGTCGTTCGTTATAAAAAAAGAAAATTAGAAATAGAGATTTCCTCTACCACTTTGCCCGATTTTTACGTTCGCCTTAGCGAAAAAGAAGAGCCTAGACGTATGGTAAAACTTCCTCCAAGTGTTGTTAAATCCATAGATTTGGCATTTGAAAACAACCCTCAAGAAATGACAGCCGATTTTGATTTGCATACTTATTCACTTTCTATAACTACGCGTTCGGAAGTTATTGACCAGCTCATACAAAAATTAGAAAGCATAAGTACTTCGGACTATTTAAAAGCTCATACATTTTATCGCACATTGGCTCGGGCCGTTTCGAGCAAATCCGACTACGAGAAAATTGGTTTTACCTTGTCTGAATCGACTGCCATTCTATTAGAAAACTGGCTTAAAAACACCACCGATCAACAACGAGAGGAAATAGTAAAACAACTTACTAGAACTCCAAACAGCGACAAACTTCTTTTAAGACTATCTCAAATACCAAAATCTATTCAGACGCCAGGAAAATGGTCCGCTATTGAAAATCTAACCCTATCCTACTTCCAGAAAACAATAGATAGTTTCGTCCTAGTCAAAAAGGATGGACGACATGAGAAAGAAATGTTCAGCGATGACTTTGTAAAGTCGGCAACGCCACGATTACGTGGTGCCATTATACAACTAGGATTTCAAAGCATCAAATCTGTTACCTTGGAAAACGCAGCGGCAAAAGCATTAAATTCCCTTTCTCAGCGAAGATTTCAGAATAGCGTCGATGCGACTCAATTAACCGCGACTAATGTTATAGTTTCTATGATCGATTTCGTAAATTGGACGTCAACTCACCCACAATCTCAAAGCCTGAAACTATCAGCAGCATTTGCTCTTGATTCAATTCAAAACACCATAATTCATGGTAACTTCGTAAATTTCAATTTTCCGCCTGTGTCTTCAATCCAAATAGTCAGGAAAGTTAACCCCGGGTATGAGTCAGCTTGGAAACATGGACATGATGCTCCGGAATACATTCCGGACTATTCTTTGCCGCCTTTTGAACAACTCACGCAGATGAATTTACTGAACAACAAGAACTTCAGTCGGCATAAGAACGACGTCCGTCGTTTTTTTGGTGACCTGGTTTTTTTTGGTTTAAAACCGACATCTTCAAATTTCTACGAAATAAAAGAAGGAATTAGTCATTCGTATAACCTTCGCTATGATTCCTTGATTGCCGATGAACTTATTCAACGTTTATCAGAAGCAGACCCTGCCAAAATGCCCATTGTTTTAGAAGTCTGGAGATCCATAAGAAGACGGATAGAACACGAAGATTTAAAAATTTCACAAGAACAGAAGAAAGCGCTAGGAAACATTGTGGCGTCCATTCCAAACACCGTTCTTTACACATCTGAAAAGGCTCAATGGTCGCTTGGAATTTTAGAAAACCTGGGTCGTCTAGATTCATTTTGGGACTCATTGACTTTGGACGAAACGCGCAGCTATTTGAAATCTCTAAATGAAAACTACACTCCAAACCGCGTCGTTGAATCCATGTTGCTAGCCCTGTCACGCAAGAAACCGTCGAATCGCGAAGACGCTATTAAGTGGTTAGAAATTTTGGAAGAAGCTCTGACAATGAGAAACTCCCGTTACAGCGTCTCGGCTAAGACTCAGACTATTTTACAAGCAGCTTCGGTAGACGTTCTAAAATTAGTTCCTCATAAAACTAAAATAACTAAAATTAAAAATGAAAAATTACGTTCAGTTTTAAACGAACCCGAAATAGCGGGGATACTAAGACTAGAGTCTCGTCGTAGATTAGCACAAGCAGGCAATGACATTAATAAATTACCCGAGGTTCTAAATAAATTTGAAAAAGAGTTAAACCTAGAGCGCTCTGACACAGTCACCTCACTCTATCGAAATGCCCTGGCTCAATCACTCAAGATCCAACCGCAAAATCGCGCCTTGATTGATCCTACCGAAGGCCAAACAATTTCCGAGTTATCGGGAGGAAGTTTTTCAAAGTTAGCTCGAGGCTTTAGTGGCATTCTTGAAATCGTCCGGGAACTACCGGTAATTGAACAAATTAGTTTCATTCAATTTATTAGCGGCAAGACTACAACCGTCCCTGCCTTCGTTTACCGAATTGATGATAATCCAAATATTAAAAAAGGACTTAACTACACAAAAAGAAATTTTGAAGAGTGGACTAAAGAATTTCAGCAAAAGATGACCGAAAGTGACGAGCTCTCTCGAAGTCTAATTATTCATTCTTTTTTAACTGGTCCTACAGGGATTCTGCTTGAACCCACCGGCCAGGCTAAACTGGAAGCTGAACTTTTTAAAGATGTCCCTGCTGAATCACGGGCTTCGATCAATCTAGTCATTGCCGCTTTAAAAGCAGCTGAAGGCCGCGAATATGGCTTGTTACTGAGCTATGCGATAGCACAGAAAAAATCAGCACAGGCTGGTGAAGGCAATGGTCCCGCCGGAGCCAATTTACTAAAAGCATTTTTAGAAAGCTACGGAGTTCCTGGAACCAAGTTTGGTCAATTCATGGCATTTTCCAGCCGTTTCAAAACATTCCGATCTGCGTTTGAATCCTTCCAAGATTCTGCCTTACCTTTAAGTTATATTGGAATGTTAAAATTATTAGAAAAATCGATGGGCATTCCTTGGGATCCAAATCGTTTTGAGGTGTTGGAAATTAAAGGATCTGGCTCGGTCAATATTGCGATCACCGTGAACGATCGCAAATTAAGATCAAAGAAAATTATAAACGTACTTCGTGAAGATGTGGAAATAGAAGCTAGAAATGATTTCAAACGATTCCAAAAATTTGTCGCCGAATTAAATAAAATATCTGCTAATTCCGATCTTGCTTTTATTGGCGGGGTAGCCCGTCTGGTTGAAGATTCAGTTGTATCCGAGTTTGACAAGCCACGTGCAAAAAGAATGCATGATTACTCGGAAGCGCAGTACGCCCATCGTGTAGGCGATTGGACGGTGCGATCCGTTCACGTTGATGAAGTCCTTGGACGCAGTCTAGTAATGGACGTAGCTCCTGGTGTTTCCGCTCGGCACATTTTGAATTCGAACCCGGATGCCTACAAGGCCGCCATGAAAGCGTTCTTGAGCGTCGCAAAACTTCGCATTCAGGGGCTTGGTCCGGATGGCAAGCCCACTGAAAAACCAATCATAAGCGATCCTGATATTCATAACGGGCAATTCTTTATCGATGAAAAAACAAAAACGATTACATTACTTGATAAAGGACAAAGTAGCACCCCTACCACCGTGGACCGCGAGCTAGCGAAGACGATTTTCAGAATTGCCGCCTCGATGATTAAAGGCGATCAGGTTTATCGAAATTTAAGATATTTTGAAAATACTCTAGGGCTTCGCTTAAATGAAACTCATATTAATAGAATTATTGAACTTCAGAAACTAGAAACCCCTATCGACCGGTATCTAAACATCGTCGGCTACCTACGCGAAATCGGAAAAGTTCCTACGGCCACAGTTGATTGGGGTTTTGAATTTTATCGGTTAACAGAACTAGCCTCGCAGGTAGACCGCCATCAAGAACTGGAAATCAAATCCGTACTGTTAAAAGGACCCGTCGGGAAAGCCGTCCGCACGGTCCTCGATGCCTACGGAACAAAAGTAAAAAAGAACGGCACACCAAAACTATTAAAATCAGAGACATCCTGTTTAAGCTTCTATGGCCTATAGAAGCTGGAACTGGCCCCTTAGCCTGCAGCTAAGGGCTGATTCAATTTCTTCAAATTCAGATTATGATGAAGGCAAACAATCG
>CAZCHT010000187.1:0-8721 GCA_964498705.1 uncultured Bdellovibrio sp.
AACCCTAAAATAGAAAAAGATAAAAATATGTTAACAAAATAATAATATAAATAATTAATAATATGAGGAGGTAAGGAATGGAGAACAAAAAAGAAGAGGCAAGTAAAATAGTAGAATCTGGTTCAAGTATAGTAAGCGCCAGGGATGAAAATATCACAAGGGTCGTCATATCTAAGGATGCTGAAAAGGTCGCCTCAGAGGTTTTAGAGCGGGTCAATGATGGATTTGAAGCTGGCCGCGCTACTAAACTTGATGTCATAAATTTTATTTTTGATTGGTTTAAATCGAATATAACCGATGACGTGATTCACCAGCTAAGAATGTCATGTACAGATGAGATGACAATGCTTGAAAATGTTTTAAAAAGGGCTAAAAGTTCTGGAAACCTGCCACCAGAAATAAAAAATGCACTAGCACAGCATTTCTTTGGCGGCGGCAACGGAGCGTCTAAAAAAGGCAAAAAGAACTTGAAAACGGATAGTATCATAGATACTATTGATAGAAATGAGGCGGCATGAGTCCGGCAAAGTTTAAAGAGATTCGTGAAAAGCTCGGCCTCACACAAGAGGAGTTATCAATAATTCTTGGTGTCTCAACATATAAACCGATAAGTCACTATGAGACTGGATTTAGGACGCCAAGTTTACTTGTTCAAGCCGTAATGAGCTATTTTGATAGTCTCTCTATTAAAGAAGCGATGACGTTTATTGAAGATATTAGGCACCACATGGCTAAAGTAAAAAAGTCAATGAAGACTAAAAAACCATGATGATGGATCGGCTGGAAAAAGCTGTAAAGCTTGATCCTGACGACATGGAAGTTAAAATGACAGGACGAAAAGATGAAACAACAGAAGCCGAACTTAGATCAAAGAGAATCGATGAACTTGTTGCTAAAATTGTTTTGCTCGGACAAAAACGTGGTAGACCTAAAAAATTCGAGTCTTTTGACGAGGCTGCCTAATGGTAGCAAAATGGAGAACGTATGAAGTTTAAAATTTCTGCTTACGGACGCGTTTCCACGGACGAGCAGGCAAATGTTATCGAGGGATCGCTTGATAACCAGCGCCACCGAATGAAATCTTTTGTTGAGTTCAAAAATATCCAAGATAAGAACTGGGGCGACATCGTTGATTTTTATATTGATGATGGCTATTCCGCTGGTGACACCAAAAGACCTCAGTATCAACGTCTGATCAGAGATATTAAGGCTGGCAAAGTAAATATGGTCATGGTGACGGAGCTTTCTCGATTGTCGCGCGATATTCCTGATTTTTGCGCCTTGAAAAAACTATTTGATGACTATCATGTCAGTTTTCTTTCGATCAAAGAGCAATTTGATACGTCCACTCCATCCGGCGAGCTAATGCTGTATCAATTAATTAGCCTGGCCCAATTTGAAAGAAAACAGACCGCAGAACGTGTTGCAGTTAACTGCCACTCTAGATCCCTTCGCGGGCTTTTAAATGGAGGACCTGCGATCTTGGGTTATGATAAATTGGATGACAATAAAACTACTTTTAAGATCAATGAAGCTGAAGCTAGTAGCGTTCGGACTATATTTAAACTCTACACTGAAAACCTAACCTTGGGACGGACTATTCGAGAACTAGAGGCCATGGGAATTACGCCTAAAGCCAGGCAAGGTAAAAAACAGCGACTGGCTGCTGAAGGTCGATGGACGTATGAATCGCTAAGTTCTGTCCTGCAAAATAAATCCTACATTGGTCTTAAAGAAATCAATAAGGCCAATAAAGATAAAGAGGAAGGCTATCTTAAGCCTTGGCAGAAATACTCAATCGTTAAGGCTTCGTGGCCAGCAATCATTGACGAAGACACTTTTAAAAATGTTCAACGAATTTTAGAAGATAGCAAAAGTAAAGAACGCTTGAGATTAGACACATCTGTGAAAAGAGTTTTTCTTGCCTCGCAAATTCTAATTTGCGGCGAGTGTGGCAGAAAACTCGTCGGATCTTCAGCTCACGGTAAAAACAAAGTTCATAGATACTACGTCCACGCGAGTAAGATGGGCGATACCATTAAATGTCCTAAAAAAAGATATTCTGCCGATGAAATCGAAACAGGTCTTGTGGATCGCCTGACAGAGATTTTACTTCGGGCAGGACATTTTGAAAATGTTTCAGAAAACATTAGAAAGCAAGTTTCAACCGCTCCTGAGGAAATCAAACGTCAGATTGCAGGTGTCCAGGCCGAGATACAAAAAACGACTATCGCCATTCGCCGAACATTTAAGATCCAAGCTGAAATGGATGCAGATTCCGAAGGCATCAAACTTGTAGCCCAAGAACTTCAGGAATTGGGACGCAAGCAAAGCTCGCTTGAGGTTCGTCTTCAAGATCTTAAGTCTCAGGAGTCCTATAAAGATGACGTCGACAACTCTATTGTTGATCTTAAAACTCGAATTGAACAATTTACTCGCGGCTGGAAGAAAGCCAGCGTTATGATGCGTAAGAGTCTCTTTAAAGACCTTTTATTTGCAGTGGTTGTAGTTCCTAAGGGGCTGCAAATTGAGTATCGACTGAAAGAAGGATTGAATTCTGAAATCCTAACTCCCGAAGCTATTTCGTCACTAAAAAATGAAAATAATGTCGTAGAAATGGCAGACAAAAGACGTGCGAAGACCTCAGCTACGTTCGCTGATTCGGAGTCGGCTGACTCTGGTCTTCCTTCTGATAATTTGGGGATCGAAAAGTTGCAGGTTCTAAGAATTGGTAGTGAGAGCCGGACTTGAACCGGCGACCCTCAGATTATGATTCTGATGCTCTAACCAGCTGAGCTACCCCACCATACCATCGCGTCTTTTGCGAACTAATGAGTTACTTTAGAATGGGGGGCTATGTCAATCACCAATTATTCAGCAGAACTTCTGGGATGAAGTGTGTAAATACAGGCACTTGCACCTCCTATTGGCTAGTTTCCGTCGTGTTCATCGCAGCCTGGATTGACTATTTTTTCGGCAAACTTCGAAATGGAAATAGATCCAAAGAACAACTAGGAGTTTCCATGAAACGAGCACTCATCGCGGCTATGGCCACGATTTTATTGATTACGGTTTCTTGTACAAATAAATCAAGCGACCCGCAACAAAATCAAGACACAAGATCAAACCCTCAAAATGATGAAACGATCGGCGCCAATGAATCACTTGTTATCCAAATCTCTAATGATCAAGGTCAAACGATTCCCGATGCGCGTCTTTTGCTCGGCGATTTAAATACAGCAGGTAATAATTGGTTATTAGCTAATGAAAAAGGACAGATCGCAATCCCGGCAACATGGACACAGAATCAAGATGTCACGGTCGAAGCCCCTGATTACATCCGTGTCACAATGAAAGATCAAGCCCCTAATCCAGTGAACGTTGTACTTCGCAAGAAATCTCAGCTGCCATCACTGTCGTTAAAAGGAACTGTCAGCGGTATTACCACTAAAGATAAAGATGGCTACATTGATTTCGGCATTGCTTTAGATTCGATGACTAGAAATGATTTGCTGAACTTTAATGTGAATAAAATCGTCAGTCCATGGACAGAAAAGATTTCAGCCGCTGGATTTGAATTTCCCGTTCCGCAAAATATATACATTCCAAAACAAAAAGAATCTTACTTTATTTCAGTCACGATTCAAAAACCTTGGTTCAATTTAAACTACGATTTGTTCGGTAACAAATCGATCTATACCATTCAGGGTCGATTCCCAATGAAGAAAGTGATTTCTGAACTCCAAAACAAAAAGCCTTACTATGAACTCGTGAATCTTTTTGAATTCTCGTCGACAGGACAACTATCTTATGGATTTTCGACGACAACGGGATCACCGATCGTAGATTCTACACAATTCAAGCTCGACAAGGATTACACAATTACAGCGCCTAAGGTAGCGCAAGGACAAGTAGCTCTTGGCATCAGCGCTTTTAAAAACAACTCAACATTTCAGCCACTTGATGTGAAGTACATGCAGAGCGAGCAAAGCACAAAATTTAAATCAACAGCGACGACGGCTCCCTATTTCATTGGGGTTGTTAAAAACAGCAACGAGTTTGAAGGAGATTCCGCAACGACCGAACGCATGAGTGTCAGCATCGATTCTCCGAGTGCAACGATGGCCTATTTGCCACTGATGAATCAACCAACTTGGATTTCCACATCGAATTTACAAATTGATATGCCTACGGTTTCACCAACAGACTACGAAGACCAAGGTATGGTGGTTGTCGTTTCTGAATTACAAAATTTGATTTTACCAGACGGAAAAGTAGCGAAGTACAAAATCCCGGTTTGGGAAATTCACACGACTCAATGGGCGAATCATCTGTCGATTCCTAATATTGATACATCAAACGCCACTCCGAAACGGGTGGAAGTCACTTTGCTGGCTAAAAAAGTAGATAATTCTGGTCAACAAAACCCAGTTACGATAATCTCAACCCATGAAGAAAGAGTGGAAAGCTCAACTCATTTTACTAAGTCTGCTCGGGATTACTAGCATCCTACTGCTATCCTCTTGTGGTTTATTGGAACTACAAGAGGACAAGGCAAATAAAAAACGATCTTCAGTGCTTCCGCCCTACCGCGTATTTTCTTACTCTTACGACAGCGTTTGGCGCTCTACCCTGTCCGTCTTAAAATATTCGATCACAGATCAAAATCAAGAAACCGGTCACATTGAAACCGACTACATCAAGCCCGCTGACGGTGGCTGGACACGCCCTGATGGCACCAGCAATATTTCGGCTGGTATTCGATATAAGATTGCTATTAGCTTGGTACGCGTCCGCACTGAGAACGGCAAGATCGGCGTTAAAGTCACCATCGATAAGAAATTAGAACGTATAAAAGATTTCTTTTCTGATCCTGAGCCGCTGGACTCCGATCACCTAGAAGAAAAAGCGATATTGTACCGGTTGGAACGAGAGCTTGTAATCGAAGAGGCGTTGAAAAGAGCCAATCCTGAAGTTAGTACGCCTTTGTAGCTGCTGGCTCGATAGGTGTATTTGAACCCATCATTTTAATTTTCTGTAATCCCTGTTCAGCTAATTTCGAAATTTCTGGCTCACTTTCTTTCGCTAATTTTTCAAAAAACGATCTTTCGTACGATTTAGGATTTCTATTCATATACGCGATGATCTTTGGACGAACCCAAAGCGACCTTTTCTTTTTAATATTTTGAGCACTGAATAATTCTTCCCACAAAAGATCTCTGTGATGCGGCTCTTGCATTAAAATATCAAATGCTGAAGAGCGAACAATCAACGACGGATCTTTTACTAATTTTTTAGCCACGGTAAATCGCTGTGGATGAATATTTTCATCCATTGCGATCAACAATCCATTTTTCACGAACCATTCTTTTGAAGAAAGTAACGACATGTAACCAGGATTAGGGCTGCTGCTTTCTAAAAAGCCCAAGGCCATAATTGATTTCCAGCGCATATCCAATGCTAGGTTTGTATCTTGAGCCACCTTCATCAGACGATCCAGCGTTTTAGCGTCGGATTTCAACAATCGCTTTTGATTGCTAAGTGGCAAAGCGAGGATTTCCATTTCTGCATCGACATTAACAAACGGCTTAGCGGGAACCGCCGCAAACGTAGTGGAAGCCAATACAAGACTTAAAACGATAAATTTAGTCATCATGGTGGGTCTATCCTTTTTTTATGAAATTTTCAAACTCGCCCATCAATTCTTTTGACTCAGTTAGCTTCTGAGGATCAACAGGGTGTGCGGGTTCGCCTGTTGGCGGCGCAGCGGCTTCTATAGGAGTCGATTCTGGCGCTTCAGCCGCGACTTTCTTAGGTTTCTCGGCCGACTTCTGGCCTTCAACGGCCGCGGCGAATTCTTTTAAAATATCGTCATCAATGACTGAATCAATAGATCCCGGCGCTGCCTCGGCCGCTGGAACTGCTGACGTCGCCGCTGCCGGCGTTACAGGTGCTGGTGCTTCCGCTGGTGCCGGGGCCACAGCCGCAACCGGAGGCGGTTCGATCGGAGCAGCTACTGGCGCGGGAGCAACGACGGGCGCCGCTTCCACTTTAGCTACCGGGGCCGGAGCTGCCGGTTCTACTGGTGCCGGTGCGGCGCCTTTACTGCCCAGTTCTTTTTGAAGACGTGCATTTTCTTCTTTATAAAATGATAAATCGGCAATGTCTTCGCTGATAATTTCATACTCTTGCAGGCGACCTTCAAGTTCTTTGATTTTGTCGTCTAATTTTTTAGTGTCCGCAGGAGTTGTAACCGCACCGGCTCCCGTCGGAGCTGACGCCACCGTTTTTTTCAAATCTTCGATCGCTTTTTCTTTTTCTTTGATTTCAACGCGAAGCTTTTCTAGCTCTTGAGTATCCATACCAGCACCAGGCGCAGCCGCATTAGGTGTCGACGCTCGGGAAGGCATCCCAGGATCTGCCGGCATGGCTTTAAATGCGCCTTGGTTCTCTAGAATTTTTTTGAGCTTTTCTTCTATTTCAGATGTATCGATGCTGATCGGAGTCGAATGAACGTCGCCGCCACCCGCAGTTTCCGATTTAGCAAAGAACTGACGATAGATAGTAAATAAAATCAAAACAAATGTGGAAACGAAAACAAATTCGATAATTTGTCTATTATAGGCGGACCAAAATTGTAAAAAATTTTCGAAGTTCACTCCCTATATTCTCGCGAATAACAACGACCCTCGTCAAGAAGCTCTCGCAGCTAGACCCTAGACCATCCAGGCAGTAGTATTGAGTTATGAATTACGATCTTATTATTAAAAATGCAAAAGTGCTGATTCCCGAAAACCTCGACTTAGGACATAGAACTAAATTTAAAACTGAGTCCCTTGATGTCGCCGTTAAAGACGGAAAAACTGTAGCGATAGGATCCTTAGGTTCCGCTACTGGCAAGCAAACTATAGACGCCAATCATTTGCATTTACTACCTGGAATTATTGATTCACAAGTTCACTTTCGCGAGCCCGGTCTGACCCACAAGGAAGATCTAGAATCAGGAACTCGAGGCGCATTGTTAGGGGGCGTAACCTGCGTTTTTGAAATGCCGAACACCTCGCCATCAACGACAACGAAAGATGCTTTTGAACAAAAACTAGACCGCGCCAAAAATCGATGCCACACCCACTATGCTTTTTTTATTGGCGGCAGTCCTGACAACTATCAAAACTTATCGGAATTAGAACGACTACCTCATTGTTCTGGTGTCAAAGTTTTCATGGGCAGTTCAACTGGCACACTGTTAGTTGAAGACGACACTCACCTTGAGAAAATATTAAACAATACAAAACGTCGCGTGATTTTTCACTGCGAAGACGAATACCGATTAAAAGAAAGAAAAAAACTTTTTGAGAACTCAACAGACCCAAAAGATCATCCGAACTGGCGCGATGCTGAATCGGCATTCCTAGCTACTCAGCGGATTATTAATCTAGCAAAAAAAACAAATCACCCAATTCACGTCCTACACGTAACAACCGCGCAAGAAATGGCGCTATTGGCTCAGCACAAAAATTTTGCTACGGTGGAAGTTCTTCCTCAGCATTTAACTTTATCAGCACCGGAATGCTACGAACGCTGGGGTGCCTTTGCTCAGCAGAACCCACCGATCCGCGAAAAATTCCATCAAGATGCATTGTGGAAAGCCATCACTGAAAATGTAGTGGATGTGATTGGATCTGACCATGCACCTCACACATTTGAGGAAAAAAGTCGCCCCTACCCACAAACTCCGAGTGGTATGACTGGCGTTCAAACCATATTACCCATCATGCTAGATCATGTGAACAGCGGCCGACTGAGTTTAGAAAAGCTAACTCAAATGATGAGCGAAAATGTGCGTGATATATTTAAATTGAAAAACAAAGGTCGCATTCAAATTGGAATGGACGCTGATTTCACTTTAGTGGATATGAAAAAGAAAGTTCAAATTACTAACAAATGGATCGCCTCAAAATCACAATGGACAGTCTTCGATGGCAAAACAGTTACGGGCTGGCCAACGATGACCATACTAAACGGCCGTGTATGTATGCGCGACGATCAAATTGTGATCCCTAATTCTGGAGAAGGCGTTAACTTTGAACTCCCCTAGCACTCCGCCTCCGGCCCCAAGTAACAAGCTCGTCATGTTGTCCGGAATCTTACCACTCGTTGTGTATACAATAGTGGAAGAAGTTTACGGAACCTATTGGGGTTTGATCGCCGGCCTGATTTTAGGTGTTGCTGAGATCGTTGTTGAAAAATTACTGTACAAAAAAGTCAGCACAATGACTTGGGTTGTGAACGCTATGGTCATCGGCCTCGGATGCGTATCTCTGTATATGAACGATGGCATATGGTTTAAGTTACAGCCCGCATTCGCTGAGCTGCTGATGGTGATCATTCTTTGGGGTTCGCTCATTCTAAAGAAACCATTTCTTCGCGAAATGGCATTGAAACAGAACCCACAAATTCCTAGACATATGTTGGATTTTTTTTCGCACATCACTTTTCGACTAGGAATTTTCTTTCTTGCTCACTGTATCCTCGCCGTGTGGGCTGCCTATGAATGGACAACGGTCAATTGGGCCTTATTAAAAGGTATTGGTTTAACAGTGTCTGCTATTGCTTATCTTGCCATCGAAATGTGGCTGTTCCTAAAAACAAAGCGACCTTCAATCTAGGAACTGGCCCCTTATTTTGCATTTAGTATAAAATTTGTTTAAGGCTCACTTT
>CAZCHT010000188.1:0-8694 GCA_964498705.1 uncultured Bdellovibrio sp.
TTCGGGATGTATTTTTAAAAAATTTCCCAGACCGAGCTACTTTTTGGAATTCATCGGAATCACTTTTAGACATTTACAAACGTTTAAAAATACAAGCTGCTCCGTAACCGCTGGCGTTGGCTGTCTTTTAAGAGTGAGGTCGCGTTTTGTCGATTCATTAGACACTCCATGTAGTTTTTACGGTCATAAAAATAGAAATTTCGAAAAGAGCGAAAAAGTAGTAAGTTTCGTTTTGATAAATCTATTTTAGTAGGCGGTTGTGTGATTAGAAATTTAGTACTATCATTTGTTTTACTTGCTGTTTCAATGGCTCATGCCAGTGAGCAAATTCGTTCAACGGTGGTTCAAATCACAGGGCCCAATACTAAAACTATCGTTACACAGTTAAATTCCAGACTAAGCGAATTGAATCCTTCTATTGGTGTACAGAAAAAGAACTGGATTCCCGAATTCATTTCCGTTCTGGCTAACTTTAATAAATTAGATCGGCGCGAAACACTGTCGCTCATGCGCGCTCTTTCCGTAGAAGCCGCAAACTGTCCCGATCAATCTGAACTAGTTGAACCAACAGAGAGAAACGATTTCTTAACTAGATGCTATTCTCATGCAATAAGTGAAAACATGTGGAACTCTTTGAACTATGGGGCCTGGGACCTACGAGCTAAAAATGAAAATAAAGTAACTGTAGTTAGTTATGGAGTCTCGTTAACTTACAAAAATCTCACTAAAGCAGAATTTGCTATAGTTAAACAGGTCGTATCGAAAATTGCGGCCGAGCTTAAATCCGTTAAAGCCACTATTCCATCGCAAATATTTTTGGCTACATTCGAATAACAAGACTAATCACGGTTTATTAAAATTGGATTTTTTAACGTCATCAAAGTGTTCTGATCACACAGGATCAATTAAATGGGATCAAGAACAGCGGCCATGCACCAGGAAGTTTTAGTTTTGGTGCGAATAACTGGGCTTGAACCAGTAACCTCTTCCATTTCAAGGAAGCGCGCTACCAGAATCTATGCTAGAAGGTATATTTGGAAACAAAATCTCTAAGAAAACGATACCTATAAGGAATTTCAGAGGTAAAAAAGGGAAGTGAAAGAGGAAATCAGCTCGAAGTCCTGTATCATTTTGATACTCTGAGAAACCTTGCAGAAAAATCACCACACTTCAGGTGTTATGAAGCCTACCTGTCAAAAAAAGCGACATTCACTGTGCCCTTTTTTCGATCTAAGGCACTCAAACCGATTATTTTAGCGCAGCTGAGCCGAGATTTTGCAGTGTATTTAACAATGTGAACCAAATGAGTATGCACATTTTTTTAATATTTCAGTCCTTATCGCTATTTTTTGGCGCGACTTCATTCGCATCGAACAATAAATGCACTAGGTTTTATCACCTAAATTCTAAAGTTTTTGAACGAGTGGTTTACTTTGAGGACCCAAATTTGATTCCGCCTAAAATAGGAGAAGAATTAAAAGGACTGTCGAAACAGGACACGGTAAAAAAACTCAGCGAGCACCTCAACGCTTTGGGGGTGGAGACTCAAACTCAAAGGGTAAAAACTTTTTTCTCTAAGGCCGATCATCAAATTCTGGTAGTACCCAATAAAGATGGCGCCTTTTTGAATCAACTGGCCTTCAATCTCAAAAATAATTTTGGCACGAACTTGCTATATAGACCATTTTCGAAAAACCTTGGCTCGTATCAATCTTCTAATAATTCTATATACATGAGTGATTTCTCTGCGCTCTCTGGATTAGCTGATTTTACACTGATGCATGAAATCAGGCATGCTAGTATGACGGTCAAAGAAAATCGTGGAAACGTGGTAGTTGCCAACGGGTACATGGCTAAATCTAAGTGGTCCAAATATCCGTGGCGAAAAACTTCCACAGAAAATTACGACTCCTATATGAGCATGCAAGAATTTTCGACCTATTATCAAGGTCGCACATATCAGATGAACGAATTCTTTAAACGCATGCAATCCAAAAAAATCACGCACTATGATTTCCTAGACATGAGTGTCCATGAATCTGTTTTTAAAGAACTGGAAGATTCAATAAAATACCTTTTGGAAAATATAGAAGACAAAAATTCAGTACGGATAACACAACAAGGTCCTCGGACCGTGCGAATTCAAAGTCATGGTTATTTTTATCGTGTGTCATTACTGGTACCACCCGAATTTATCGGCCCTAATTCCACGCTAGGTATAGAGTATGCCAGATCTTATTTGGAAGCGTTTTTAAAAAAAATTGAACAGGCACAAGAAAGAGAGGCAGCCTTTTCCTCACTCAGAGCCATAGTTAGTCTCTCATTTAGGAAATTTGAAGAAATTCCTGAGAATCAAGAACTTTTTCTTTCTTCTAGAAACGTTTTTGCAGCCATGAAAAGAATCCCGGAGATGAGAGAAAATATTTTCTCTAGGGTCACTCGCAACGAACAACGCCTGCAAAAATATATTTCCGACGCTCTCGTCATCGTAAAGGAAGTAAAGACTCCTAGCGAACTGGAAGATTTAAAAGCGTCGCGAGAAATCAGTGGTGATTCTGCCGGCGTTTGGCGGATTACGTTAGAAGATTCGTATGGCACAGAAGTCCAATACGCGGCCCCCATGGCCATTATGGGAAACTTTGGCGTTTTCAAAAATACGGGAGAGATAAAAAAAATCGAGTATATTTTTCCGGCTGAAGGTTCTCAGAAAGATTCGGTTGAAGTATTCCTGATGGGGCTATTACGATAAAAAAAAGACAAAACTGGTGTCTGTAGTGGACTCGAACCACTGACCTCGTCCATGGCAAGGACGCGCGCTACCGGGGCTTAAAATCCAATATCCTTTTTCACCTGATCCCGAACATCGTCGTCAAATAGCATAGAAACTAAATCTAACAAAGTCATCATTTTCTCGCGAGGATTTCCAATCGCAGAGACTTTAATATATTCACTATTAAAAATTTCAACCAGTCGAGATACCTCAAAGGGAGACTTGGCATGAACTCTTTTTAAATCTTCAAGGTCCTTTTCTATTCCACGATCAATTTTGCTTATCGCTAAATCATATTGATCCAAATACCAAACCCTTAACTTCTTTTTAGGAAATGTTTCTTCTATCATTCTTGCACGATAGTTTTCAGGTGGTGAAAAAACGCCCTTGCTAGATAAATGCAAATCTAGTTTTAGTTTCTTTGCTTCGGCTAAGAATATACGATTAAATTCGGAATCAATCCCGCCATCTAGATCGACGTCATTCGTCTCTTTAATAACATTATAACCAAGAATAGCAGACGCCCCGCCAATGATATAGATATCAATGATGGCCGTTAATTTTGCATCTATGTTTTTAAAAAGTTTCTTTAACTCTTTTTGAGAGACTGTTCCCATTTATTCCATCTATCTAAGTGATCTTGTAAATTTCCGCGAACGAGAAGATTCCATTTTAAAGCCACAGTGTTCTTTTCAAACAATTCTGGAAAATTCATTTTAGTGGTCTTTACTAAAAGCTCTCGGCCTTCACACTTACCGCGCTCAAGTAATAAGGCTACCTGCTGCAGTTTCTTATTGGGTTTAAATAGATGGGCGACATCTGCAAAGTAGCCAACAACAGCCGCCTGATCATTTAAAAACGCTAGTCCTACCAGTTCATTAGGGTTTAATTCGTCCGCATTTTTCGCTAATACATAAGGAACCAAGGATTCAAACAAACCATCTCTGCGAGCTTGTCGACTAGCTTCAGCTAGAGTTGTTTCCAATGGCAAATTTCCATCTGCCGAGTGAGCTAGAGGAGCCCCCCACTTAACTAAACTACTTAAAAGATTTTCTTCGCTGAATACGGGGTTCAACTCCACCTTGTAATTCATCGCCTTTGCAACCGAAGACAAATTATCAAGCTTCATGTTCTTGGATTTAACTGCATTATGAAGAGCCTGCCGGCTCACACCAGCTTCATCCTCTAATTTAGAGAGGTTCTGATCCTTTAATTTTCTAAAAAATTGAACTGCTTCCATACCCTATTCTACCTTTTTTTAGTGTAAAGTCAACTTTATACTTTTTATATTCGGTATCTTATTGAAATAACTTAAAATAAACAAAAACGTCTCATATTTATACGCGGGCTATCGCAAGGCCTAGGAAAAAAAAACCTGAGGAAGATATGAATAGTATTCACTCCGAGTCTCTGGCACATCTGCTACACCGGTGGGATCCCAATTGAAATGAAGTATTTCATCAATTCTGCGATAAAGTTCCAAATCCGGCTTCGAAAGTGAAAGTTTTCGGAGACTGAATCCCGATGTAATTGTAAATCGCTTCTGCTGCATCGTAAATGTTCATTTAAATATTACTCCTTACATAAGCACTCTATTTTTAAATTATAATTAATTAGAGCGAATCAAGTTTTCAAATTTCTTTATGATAGATAAATAGGATACTAAATAGTAATCTAGTAGCTAATGATAGATCGGATAAAATTAAAAAATTGAGAACCGTAACGCATTACTTCCTGAACGTCCAGAAATTCGATCTGAATATCAGATTTGCGTTAGACAGTTCCTAAAAAAGTACACGCACAAGATCGGCGTGCGACTTAAAATGTCTTGGTGAATTGCCAACAACGAACAAATCTACTTGAGAGCAAAAAGAGAAGCGCGACCTTAAATTCAACTCGATATTCGTTATTTTGGACTTTAGTACGTTTACTTAGATAAATCGGTATACTTTAATACTAAAATGAACAAAATCGTACTTTCTATTTTAATGCTATTTCCAATATTAGGATGCGAAACAATACAAAATTCACTAAAAGAATTTCGTCCTCAAGAACTGCACGTAGGAAAACATATTGACGAGGTTTATAAACAAGAAGGCCTTCCCTACAAAAAGCGCCTCACTCTAGATGGGTCCACAATTAACTATTATCAAAAAAAATGGATATTAGTTAAAGACAATTTAGTGATCGATGCCGACACATTTAATCATCGACTTTATCGAGTAAGCTTACTTTCTTTTTCCGACAGGGAAGCAAACATCGCAACCAGTGGCAAAACGTACCGAATTGCTTCCGCAATGGAAGATACTAGCAATGACGATTTGCAGTTTAAATCTTTTTCAACTGCTCTTTCGTCAGCAATGATTCCTTTAGAAATGAAAAGAGTAAATACCAGAGAAAAGTCTGACTATGTTATTCTAGTCGGTTATGGTATAAGCGACCCACAGGTGGAAATTGAAACGACTTATCGTCCAACGTTTAGATGGACACCAGGCACAACTCTAACCACAACTGGATATGTGGGGAATACAAACTTTTCAGCAACTAGCAGTACACCGGGACAACTAGAACATACCGGATATATTCCTGAAGTCAGAAGATATACAAATTACAAACGGTATTGCATTTTGTATTTATACGATGGCGCATCTATCAGTAGCAAGAAGCCAATTTTACTATCAAAAGTTACATTCGAATCAATCGGTTCAACGGACGATTTAGCTCCAGTCCTTGGAATTATGTTTGCGAAATACCCAGACTACATAAATATTTCGACAAATTCAAAACAGATAATACACATCTCAACAACCGACCCAGCAACAAGAGTATTCTTTTCGCATTAGATTACTCGACCCGTGTGTCATTTCTATAAAAAAGGCGCAGCTAAAAGCCAGCAAAAAAACGACGAGACAAGCAAACCAATTCTTCCTAAAATTTCAAAATGCGAGGCGCCCGAGGATTTCGCGCGGAGGCGTGGCCCGCCCACGCCGCACAAGCGGAGTCCGAAGAGGCAACGAAGTCAGTTTGGAATTTTAGGAAGAATTGGTGCGAATAACTGGACTCGAACCAGTGACCTCTTCCATGTCAAGGAAGCGCGCTACCAACTACGCTATATCCGCCCGTTAATGATTAGCTACTATTGTTAATGGGTCTTTAGCCGATTGTAAACTGCAAATCTCGTTATTAGCTCTTTGCACTAAATCGAGCTCTCTTTGAAACTCCACGATCCAATCTCTAAACAAAGTCTCAATGCTAAGACTAGCAACCGACCCATACGATTGCACCCTATCCAAAGCCGCCGCAGAAACTCCGCAGCTGCGAATTGCATTAAAAACTGAAACATCATTGCTTACATTAATAGCTAATCCGTGGCGAACAACGCCGCGATCGAGGCGGATTCCTAGAAATGCGATCTTCCCGCGCGTTGTGTACAATCCCGGGGCTTCGCCCGAAAAGCTTTCGATTCCATATTTTTTAAGCGCGGACGAGGTTGCCTTGGTCATTACGCACACAAAGTCACGCACACCAATGCCGTAGGTTTTTAGATCCATCATGGGGTAAATTACCAATTGCCCTGGAACGTGCATCGTTGCCTGACCGCCACGATCGGTTTGTACGACGGGAATTTTCCTGTCGATATCTGGCTGAGCAATATCGTGATCGCGACTGCCACGCACACCTAGAGTGATTACCGGATGGAATTCTAATCCCATCACGTGAATATCTTTTGTACCCCGAATAACATCCGCCTGGCCTAGTTGCTGGGCTGATATATCCTGGTAATCAGATAGTCCTTTAAATTCAGCTTTAAAATTTAGCTTAGTATAGCTCAACTCGGTCGTTCTCCCTAAATCCACCACCTGAATGAGTGACGGCGATGGCTCCATCTTGGCCAAAGAAACTTACGACTTCCAGTGTCCCTTTTAATCGGCCGGGGCTTTTTCCGATAAAGCCGCCCGTTTCTGTATCAAATATCTCTTCACCATCTTCGGTGACACGCAGTAAATCGCCCACGTTTAAGCCCGATACTTTGCCTACATTTAAAAATACCCGCTCACCTTGCATGGATGCAATTCGGCCTTCCCATACCAGTGTTTCTAACGATTTTGTGATTTGTGGAACGAATTCAAATAATGTGTCTTTCACTAATGTCGGCACCGTTGGATTTCCGCCGCCCGTGCCGTCGCCTTTTAATAGTTCTTCCGTCGCCGTTCCGTTATCTTTATAGGTTACGACCTTCATGTGATTCATTAGTTCGCGGCCGGCTTGATTGATCACGCGCACCACTAGCGAGCATTCATATTCCGTCGTTACCGTTTTCATAATGCCTTTAGCCGGCACCGTACGTTTTATTTTTAGTTCTTTGATCTCGGCTTCTAGAGCACTGTGAACGGTGTATTCCTTAAGCGATTTAGCGATATCTTTTAAATCATAACTGCCTTGCGGCGTTTTCTTTACGTTCTCGATCCCTAGGTCTTTACTATCAAACGCCACGATTTCTTGCGAGCGGTTTAATTCATTGATCAACGATTTTTTAATCGCGCGGCTCATGTCCGCCGACAACACCGATTTAGAATCGTTAATTGGCAAGATCATCAAACGTTTTTTCATCTGACCCTGATCAATGCGTGGATTGACCGGAATGTCTTTGACCATTTTTACAGGCTGACTTGTGCGCTTTTCAATATTTTGGCACGCGCTGGCTACCAACAAAGATCCAATCAGACATAAGATTTTACTATTGCTTAAGTTCAAACGAAATCTCCTCAGGTGCGGTGTTTGTTAGTTCCACTTTCAGGTAGCTTAGGCTCTTTACGTCCATCGCAAGCAGCTTGTCCTGGATATCTTTAATGTTACCAACAAAATCCACTTCGTAAACTATACTATTGGCCGAAATCGACTTCTCTTTCACGTTTTTTATGTTTCCGCTTTGTGCTTTGACTCTTTCCTTCAGCAATTCGATCTTTTGCGGCTGCGATGCCATCGTGAATTTAACCCGAATCTTTTGCGAGTTAACTAGACCTCTTTGCAGAGCATCCGTCATTAACGATACGATTTCGCTGCCGATGGATTCCGCTTCGTCTGACATTTTCTTGCTGATTTCCGCATCTAGCTTGGTTGAATCTTTCGTTAATGGCACATCATAAATACGTTTAATATCGGCTAGCATTTTTCCGTTCTCGGCTTGAACTAAATTCAAGTGAACTTCCATACGCATTTGATCCATCTGTCTGTCCGAGCGTTTAACTAACATATGTCCCGATAACACATACGGAGTCTGCAGCAATCGGGCTAGTTTCAATGTGTCTTCGGCATTCAATTGCGATTTATTGAACGACGTCGGCAGCGCCATAGACAAACCCACTTGGGTTGCCGGAGTCAGATAAAAACCACCACGCAAGAATATTTCACCTAGTTTTTCTTCCATCACGGATAATGATTTGCTGTTGTCGTCATCTTTATTCCACCATGATGAGTTCTTTTGCAAAATCGCATTCTCATAATGAACCAGCGGCAATATCGACTGATTCTTGTCGATCTCTTCCAATTGACCCAAGGATTTTAAAACATTTCTAAATTCAGCTAAATTAATTTTGAACATCAATGTTTGCTTTAAAACTTTATCTGTTTGTTTAGAGTCCGTAATATTTGAAAACGGAATAAATCGCGCCGACTTGTTCGCCAGCTTCACGCTTAATGATTTTTTAGCTTTGGCAAAGCGAGCCTCGCCCATGGTTTCGGTGGCTAGCTCTTCAACAATTTGATCAATCGCTTTATCTTGGATCTCTTTCTTGGCTTCCGACATCGATTCTATTTCGCTCTCAAATGTGTACGAGCGTTCCAGCAATGTGACTTGCGCGAACAGAAAACTTGGAACCAATAGATTTGCGAAAATTTTTAAAAACATAAATCCCTCTAATTAT
>CAZCHT010000189.1:0-8666 GCA_964498705.1 uncultured Bdellovibrio sp.
CATCATCTTACAATACCGCCATAGGCATTCAAATTTCCAACACGTACGGACCAGCTTCTACAAGTGCAGTGGCCATTGAAATTAACGGTGCTAGCGCCTACTTCAACAAACTATATAATATCCGCATTTCTAACCATGGAAAAGACTCTACTAACACCGCCGCAATTGAAGTTAAAGCGCCAAAAAATATTATTTCTAGAGCCATCATTACAAACACTTTGGGAAGCAACTACACCTACGGAGTTCGACTGGGAGGCGCTACCGCCAGTGAAAACATCCTCTCCCAAATTATTACCGCTGGCTCAACTCACTCTGGAATCATTTTCGACGGCAGCCCCTCAAAAAATATTCTAACAAATTTAACCATTGCTAACGTTCAAAATGGCATCTATTTCTTCGGCGGGTCACCAACTGAAAACGCATTTTCTTCAGTAGTCGTTCACAATACAAGATACGGAGTCTACACTGATTCTAGCGTTCCCATAGGTCCTCACAACAATATTTTACAAGACATGTTGGTCTCTAGACCCCAAGACTATGCCTTCAAATTTCTGAATACAGATTTTGCGATAAGCGGAGGCTACATTCTATACGATCTAAATACGGCGTGTGGCTCTGGCTTTGAAGTTGATTTTTGCAGTACCATTGCTCTAGGCGTAACTCCATTAAATACTACCGATTTTATCGGACCGATTTCTGCCGACGATGTGGCTAACCCTGATGATTCCGCGGGGGCCGGCACCTACTCTATGCTTACAGTCGAAGGCGCACTAAAATTCGAAAACTGGTTTCGCGGTTGGAACAAAGACTTTTCAATGATTAGCCCTTCGTCCGTCGGCGCTAGCGATACTGACCTTAGAGTTTGGGACTTCAGTGCCGTGACCGGCGGCAGGCTAGAGAACCGAAGTGGACTGGGCGTGTCCGCCAACTCGGCGATTTCGGCCAATGGAGCCGCCTGCGCATCTAACGCTGTCGGATCAACCCAGAAAACGACTATCAATGGCATCACCTATTACCGAAATGCCATCGAGATCAATGACGACAGAAAAGGAAATGACAACGAACTTTGTGAGTCCGGTGAAGACTGCTACTATGCTCCCAACATCGGCGCCGTACAGCCTAGCGGTACCATTTCATCTACTTATTGTACGGTAGAAACGTCTATGCATTTGTATCTGCGAGCGCCGTAGAATCAATTAGCAAATAATAGCCACTCACTTTAAAATCCCCATTCTGCATACAGATTCAGGTAGGTTCCAATCATGGTGACTTCATTGACGTCGCCTTCATTCGCAAAATTTAATTCACTACCACCCGAGTAGGGCTTTGCTTTGTAGGACGATTTATCTACCCGATAGGCAGCGCCCATAAAGCCAGTTAGATTCTCTTTCACTTTGTAAGAACCCAGGATTCCTAGCTGATAGGTCGGTGTCGGGACAATTGCCAGCCCATTCGGCGTTGCCAACTTTATCGCTGCCATATTTACTTGTGCATTGATTTGCAATCCGTATTTGTAATTAAATGAAGTCCAATATTGCAGGCCAAGCAACGGCCCGGCCTGCTGAATATTTTTTACGGTCAGATCTTCGCGGTTAAAACCTTTGGCTTCAGGAATTTCTCTTGCGAAGAGTCCACCGAAAATTCTTATCTGTGATGATACGCCCAAATAGCGACGCCAAATTGCAGTGACTTCCGCAGATGCATAGGTGTAGTTCTGATTGCGCAAATTTAAACCACCAAAGTCTGCAATCGCTGCCCATCCCCATCGGCTTTTCGGCATATAGCCATAACCCAATCGGCCCGTTCCACCGAGTACGGTGTAAACAATTCGGTTACCTGTTTCTTTGTTGTCACCCGTGTAACTTAACGACGAAATTAAATAGCTGGCGATAATATAACGATCACGATCACGTTCCATCGCTCGCCGTAATTTAGCCATTTCCATGACTTGTTGTGTTCGCTGTCCATCAAATACGGGGAAATCAAACGTTTTGGTTTCTGAGCTTGGTCGCAAATACCCCATCGACATAATTCTTAGGCGATAGGCGCCACCGCGATACTTGGGATTAATATCTAACGCCGTCTTATCCCAATCTGTTTTTTTCTCTAGGACGTCCCATTGTTCGCGACTATTTTTTCGTAACAACATATACGAAAACCGCATAGCGCCTTTAGGCCTAGACCACGATATTTTATTAATGAACTCGGATTCGGGTTTATCCAGAATGGGGCCGTCTAATTTTTTGCCAAATAAAGTAAAGTTGAATTGAACTTTTACGGGATCGCCTGCACTTTTTTGAATATCAATCGAATACACATGCCAGCGATATTTTTTCCCGACCGGCAACTTAACTTCCGTTTTAGGTTCTGGAACTTCAACGCGAAAAATGGCGGCCTCGCCGACCTTCTCGGGAAATATTTCTAAAACATAGGCCGTAGCACCCTTAACTGGTTTCCATGTAAACTCAATATTCTCTTCCTCTATTTCCTCAGACTTAATTTCTAACTTGTCCCTTGGTGTGAACAAAACTGGCGGCGGCACTGTTACTAAAAACGGAATAAACTCGCCCCACAAACCGGGAACAGCGCGGGCATCTAAACCACGAATACGAAATTGATATTTGCCCGGATTTAGACTGGATGACCACTGAGTTGAGGTCAATTTGAACGTTCCTAGTGGAACAAAACCCGTTTCACTTAAACCTTGAACTTCGATTTCATAACTTTGACTACCCTGAACAGGCTCCCATTCGATGGTGAGCTCTTTGGTGTCGACGTAATCGTTGGTAGCTTGTGAGAATGTAACTGGCGAGACAACCAGTAGGCAGAACATAACAATCCATTTAGGATATCGAAAAAATAGGTAAATCAACGGTTTACTCACGTTTAATTTTCGTATTTAGATATGTGTGCGGCAACAATATAACGACGAGTCCCGCCTAAATACTGGGATAATAATTTACTTTAACATCTGTTAATTAATTTACATTTTTAGAGCTCTCAATTAGTCTGCTCTAACTAGAGAAAAATATGAAACTGGATAGTTTTGAAAAAAAAGTAAACCTCATCGCATTTGTTATTTGCCTAACTATCTTATTCTCAGTTTATCGCGAATATAATTCGGGTATGATTCAGCAAGGCCACTCGGTTCTAAATCAATTCAATGACATTCATGCCAGCCTTCGCACAGAATCCCAGCTTATCACTAAGTTTGTAGCAACAGGACGGAAGTTCGCCGAGAACTACTTCTTGTTTTCCCGCGATAAAACCAGCGTCTGGTTTAAATATTTAAAGCATGATCCAAAAATTAAAGGCGCTTATTTATCAGGCTTGCCCACGGATTATGTTCAGCAAAAAATGGGAAACCTGACCACATATTCTAACCTGACGTCTGTTTCTGGTGAAAAAAGAATTGAAATTAATATGGCTTTAGATTTGGGTGCGTATTTCGCTCCCAGCCTTTTTGAAATCAAAAGTTCGCCTTGGTTTTACTACACCAGCAGCGATTTTATGTATCTCGCTCCTTACCTCAAACCGCAAGAATTCTTCTTTTCTAAACAGGTAATGCTCGAAAAAGAATTTTACAAAAATGCACTTCCTCAATTCAATCCAAACCGACAGGGCTTTTGGACTTCAGTCTATGTCGATGAAGCAGGGCTCGGGTTGATGGTCACCTACTCGGAACCTGTGTATCACCAAGATATCTTTAAAGGTTCCGTATCGATGGATGTCACTATTGATCAATTCAATTCGGTTCTTAAGCATCGCGACTTCCCCATCGGCAAACTGGTTTTATACAATCACGCAGAACAAATTTTGGCGGAGCCCTCTAGCGTAGAATCCGCCGATAAGAAAATTTCCAAAGCCGCAGACATTGTTCCTTCTAATTTAATTAATTTGGCTAAGTATTCTAAAAACCACAACCATTCCAATTTGATCGATCTAGACGATAACTTAGTTTACTATGAAGATTTTCCCGAACTCAGTTCAACTTTGGTGTATTTCGTTCCAGCCAATGAACTCAAATGGTTAACTATAAAGAAGATGTCTCCACTGATTATCTTCTCATTGCTGTGCACGTTACTTGTATTTTGGCTTCGTCGTGCATTCTTAAATGACTATTTCATGCAGCAGAACCTGATTCAAAATGCCAAGATGTCAGCATTGGGTCGGATGGCCGCTGGCATGGCTCACGAAATTAACAATCCTCTGGCCATTATCGTCGGTAAAGCCAACGGATTAAAACGCATCGTTGATAGCCAGAAAACAAACGAAAAAACAATAGACATGACGACGCTAAGCCAAGACCTAGGGAAAATTTTAAACACCGCCAATCGTATCGCTAAGATCATCAGCAGCTTAAGATCATTTTCACGCAATGGTGCTCAAGATCCTTTTTTTGAGGTCAGCCTATCGCCTTGGCTTAACGAAACACTGGAACTGTGTCGTCAAACGATGCTTTCCCAAACCATTCAGCTAAATGTTGGCGAAATACCAAATGTCTCAATTATGTGCCGAGAATCTCAATTATCACAGGTTCTGTTAAACCTCCTCAACAACAGCGTCGATGCCGTAAAGAACCAAACGAAGAAAGAAATCTCGATCTCGTTTGAAGTATCTAAGAAACTTCTCTATCTGTTCGTGCGCGACAACGGACCACCGATCCCGCTGGATGTCCAATCCCGCTTGATGGAACCATTTTTTACGACCAAAGCCCCTGGCTCTGGAACAGGGCTAGGGTTATCAATTTCACTTGGAATTATGCGCGAGCATCATGGTAACATGAGATTCGTAGGTAACGATCCTCAAACGTGTTTTGTAATGGAAATCCCTCTTAAAGCATGACGAAATATTTTATTCTATTTCTTTTTTCAACGACGGTCTTTGCTGCCGAACTACTGACAAACTGTGCTCGGTTCAACGAGGCTCCAAAATGGGTGAATTTGTCTCGAGTCAATCGGATCGCCGACTCCGTCACTAGAATTATGGAGTGGGATATTCGACGAGTCGAAGTTCAATGGTACCAAAATCAAAAAGAATTTGAATCGGCTCATTCTTTAGGACCGATGGCGCTGGCGGTGACACAACGAGGACAAAATCGTATTCTACTAGGTCCAAAAGTTATCGACAGTAATTTCGATCGCGTTTTTGGCCACGAATTAGTTCACATCACATCGGCGCAAAAATACAAAGATGCCATTCCTAAATGGCTTGAAGAAGGCATGGCCAATCACATCGCTAATTTCGGCAAAGTTGATTACAAAGCAATGTCGAAACACCCTCTACCAAAAGATGTGACAAAAATGGTTCATCCGATGAGTGGCAACGAACAAGCAATTTTAAACCATTACATGACATCACAGGCCCTAGCCGAGATGCTCAGTGCGCGTTGTGATTTTAGAAACTTGCTGCGATTAAGCGTGCAAAGAAAAATGGAAGACTATCTTGATAAGGTCTGCCGTATCAGTGATATCAATCAGACCTTTCAGAAATGGGTCAGCGATCAGGCGCTGGCACAAAACAAATCTAAAAAATAAAACTCTAAGGTTTCGTCATGGTTTTCAAACCAGGACCAGAAATTTTATCTGCCCACAATTCATAACTTCGTAAATGAATAGTCGTTTGATTTAAATTATTACCGTCACTACCCAAATAAATTCGGCCGCCCGAAAAATTAGGATGATACGATCCGTACGCTGTAGCACTTGTACCCGATGAGGCATTCAAGGCCCAATTAAATCCATAAGTCGCATCATTAGATATACTGACAGCCATCTTATTTATTCCCTTGTTTGCGGCATAGTTACCAGTCGTCTGCTGTCTGTAGTCACTACCACTCAACGCTAAAACGTCGAATCCAACCGAATCACCGTAGTAAACATTGGCGCTGATTTTTTCTGTTGAACAGTTAATCCCGCAAACTGCGAACAGGGCCCCGGTCGTTGGACGACTGCCCTCAGGACGCGAATATTCAAATCGAACCGTACTTTGCGTAGCACTGTCATAGGTCGGTGCTCCCGCTGCTAAATTAGCACTAAATGAATCGGCATTCCGTGTTGCTGCGGATCCTGATGTTGGAATATATGATGTCACCGATTCACCAACTTCTAATTGCGCGCCCCAAAAATACGTGCGACCAGTCGCTGTGTTATCTCGCACAGGAGATAGCGTCGTTCCGCCGTGATAAGCAGGATATAAATACAATTGGATTCCGCTGCCACCTTTAGCGACATAGTTAGTCCAAATTCGGAACCAACCATTTTTTAATTTCTGAACTCCAAAGTTGGCACTGTAGTCACCACTCCAAGGATCACTCATTCCAACAACAGCACCTGTTGCCAAATCAATGACCACGCCGGAATAACCATAACTTGTGCCGTATTCATGAATTTTCATACCCACAAAACGGGCGGTATCTTGTTTTACAAACACGGATCCCGAGTAGGTAATTCCCCCGGAGGGCGCTATGGCCTGCGACGAAGCGTAGGCCATATTTGAAAACGTAGGATTATTCCACTCCAAAGTATCGCTATAAGAATTGCCTGTAGGATCTTGCACGATTGTTGAGGCGACCACATTTGTAAATGATTTATTCCAATTGGCCGCAGGCAAGTAACTACTATAGATCACTTCGTTAGAGCTAGTAGGCTCGATCAACAAACCCAGTGCAGCGTGCCCCGTGGCCGGATCTGAATCTCTATCAAATCGCGGAGTCCCCACTGTTGCATCAACCAGAGTACCCGATGCGTCGTAATATTTACCCACACTACTGCGCGAGAAACTATAGCCCGATGGCAACTGTCCTACTACGAAATTATTAGTGAACACATTCTGTACCGACTGCGCGGTGATATTAAACGTCCCGCCCTGAGAATCAGAGATTGTAAATGCTGCCGTTTCTGAGGCCACGGGCGAATAGATATCACCAGCTAACGATCCCGTTCCCGCCGTTTTCGAATACGAATAAGGCCCGATCCCTGTAAAAGGAATCCAAAACAATTTCATATCCAGCGGATAGTTTTGCGGGACTTTATGGGCTGACAATCCCCATGATGAGGAAAATACCGGACGCTGACTGACCGTAAGACTAAATGAACTCGGCGACAACCCGGCCGCCTGGAATGATAAATTTCGATTAATCACACCCGCGGTAGCATTATCGATCAGGAAAAAGACGCTGGCAGAATTTGATCCCCCAAGGACAGTGGCTGAATTACCGATACTGTTTTTACAAACAGAATCAGAAAACATCGAAAAAGGTGACGTCACGTTTACTGAGGTCGGAGTACCTAAATAGGCAGCTGAATTATTTTGATATTGAGTGTAGATCGTTACGGAAACACAATCACCGGGAGCCACTGCGTACGAGCTTGGTATTGCCGATAATTTATATTGAAAGTTCGCAAAATATTGCATGCTGTACGCGGGTATCCCCGCCGTCGTCAGCTGAACTATCTGAGCTCCATAGGTCAAAGGTGAAAAATAAAACTCTGCAGACGACGCACCTGCAGCGACGGACGCCACCCCGGCATTGGACGTCATACACCATTGGTCATTGTAAAATGAAGCGACAGATCCCGAACCAGACATATTTAAAGATACAGCAGAAGGCAAATTAATCGCTGTGTAATTTTCATTTAAAAAAGTGACCGTTGTTTTTACGCAATCACCAACCATAGTCTGATTGTTGTGACGAACTTCAACATTTGCTAGAACCGAACTACCAGTGCCGACTTCAATTATTTTCTGACCATCAACAAAGCCACTGTAACTGGCCGTAATTTTTACTTTGGAACCAAACTGGCCCGAAGTTTTGACGTAAATTGCAGACGATGATTTTCCCGACATAAAGTTCACAGACGTAGCCGGTGTCGTACATGAAGAGTCGGAAAAAGCAGCTCCATTATCCACCGCAATATCTACGGGTGAATAGTGACTCGGGTAAATTGAATTACTCATGTATTTCGCGTCCAAATTAAATTGATAACAACTGCCTGCTAGAATTCGATTAGGCGCATATATCTCGAATGACTTGTCGTCGTAGGCGCGAACTTGTATTCCCGTCAATGCCACATCCAATAGTGACTCTGGGTTAGAGACAAATGAAATACTAATGTCTAAAATAGGTGAAACATTTTTTGACGGACCAACAAACCAAATTTGTTTCCGATCTTGTCCCGCCGTCATCGTTACGTCACTGACAATACTGTTTGTTGCACACCCCTCGTACGAGCTATACATGTTAATAGCAACACCATTCCCTAGTAGTTTAAACGTCACTGCTGATTGCACACTAGCGAAATTGCTATTATTATTTTGACCGACGACATCGACACTTTGACATGTACTTTCGACGATTTGATTCAATGGAAAGTATTCTTTTTTAACGGCTAAACGATTCGCGGAATTTTCGTTTCCACCGCCATTGCTATCTTCTGGAAAATCAGGTCCTTCACATCGATCAACATACTTATCTGAATCATAGGACATCTTCATCTGGATCGCGATCGATCCGCCCGCTTCCAAATTAACGCCGCCGGCTTCAGCCATTAAATAACCGTTGCCGTAATTATTGCGGCTAGTGGCTAGATCAGGACAGTCCCCACTTTTTGAGTGGAACCCAACTAGTCGGAAAACACGGTCTGGTCCACTATCTAAATCTAATA
>CAZCHT010000190.1:0-8632 GCA_964498705.1 uncultured Bdellovibrio sp.
CAAGCCCGCCGGCATGCTATTTCCGTCATGTACCTGTCGTAACAGGTCGATAATGTGTTCGACAGTTTTTATATTTTCGCCGTCGAATTTATATAACTTTGTAACTAGCGGCGGCGTTATATAGAGACTTGTTTCGGTCAGTAAGATGTTGGATATTTTTTCATCCATTTCACCAGCAGCCGCTAGTCTCAGAGCCGCCCACGCACGTTTTTTGATGGTAGATGAATCTAACTCAGCTAAAAGCTCGCGATGTTCAGCTGGGTCAATTGGGATAGACGTTAAATTTGCCAGGTGAAATTCAGAAAAACGAGAAACCATGAAGTTGTCTTTAATTTCTTTGTAGTCGTCTTGTTGTTTCTCCATGTCTTTATAAGAATTGGTTTTCCTTTGATCTGTTTTTTTAGGAGTAGAGAGTGCATAATAGCCGTTGCTGATACCATATAGAGCTTTTCGTCCGACGGTCATTGCCGTTAAAGCTAGGCTTTGACGATACAAGTTTGCCAGCATTTTGGGTTCTTTGGGAGTAGAGATATATTTAAAGTCAGAGATATTTTTCTGGAGCTGTGTGATGCGTTTGATTGGATCGGGATTTAAAGCATACCGAATAAAATTGAGCATATTGAGCTCAGCGGTAATATCTGAGTAGCTAGATCCTCGAGCTTTCTCTTCTAGCGTGTCGATGTATCCTAAAATAGTTTTGTACTGATATGAACTATAGCTGATGGTATAAGGCTCTCCGACTCGCTCCCAATCCGACTTTGGCAGAAGGGCCCAAAGCAGTGTTTTGCCCGTGCTGTATAAGTCGGCGGCAAAGGAGAGTGGTCCATTTAAGTTAGACTCTGGGGCCGCGAAATTTCGGGTCATCCAAAGAGTTTGTTGACCTTGCCCGACAACCCCTTCGAAATCGCTTAGGCCGGCCTTACCATTTTTATTTATTAAAACATTGCCGGGTTTGATGTCGCCATGAACTAATTTTGCGTCGATAAGAGAGCGAAGCTCGGGAAGAAGATCTTCGTAAATGCGGGTAGTCGCTTGTAAATTTTCTTGAAATAGGTAGTTGAGTTTGTAGTGTTCAAGCATGCTGCCTTTTGCTAAAGGAATTACAACAACGGTTTCCATATGAGTTTTATCCCATCCTAATTTTCTCTCAACTTCAAGGATGCGACGGTGAGGATTGAGCGGCACTTCGAAAACTTTGGGAGCCCATAGCCATTTATTTGAATCGGGATCAGCGGTTATAATTGATGTAAAACCGCCTAATGATGTTTGAAATCGAGCCGCTTCCGATTGAACCACATTCACTTGTGCCGATTTTGAAAATCGGGGTGACCGCAAAACAAATTCTTGTGTTGGGTCATTTTCAAGGTGCAGTTGGTAGATATCGACCGAAGAACCCTCCCCAATTTTTTTATCTATGACGTAACTAGCGCCGCTTAAAAAAATCCTTTGTCCTGAAGCTAAATCTAAGCCAAAAACTGTCACTGATGAGCATAGGAATAGGACAGTCCATAGTATGACGGCGGTTTTAATTCGGTTTCCAATAGTTAAATATAGCTTATAAGGCATTGCAAAAGTAGATTGCAATGCTGTCTCCAAAACAGTGTCTCAGATTGAGATTTAGATATCTAATTGCGTGTTGCTTAGTAATTCTTCGATCGTTGTGATTCCGGCTAATACTTTTCTCATTCCGTCTTCACGGAAGGTAAGCATGCCATTAGCAATCGCTTGTTTCTTGATCGTATTACCATCGCGTTTCTGCATAATTAGAGAGCGAATATCATCCGTTACCGGCAGAAGTTCTTGAATAAGCGTACGACCAACATAACCTTTTTGATTACACTGATTACAACCCACCGCTTTGCAGATTTGTGCAATGGTCGCTTGCTGTCGAGTAACTCCCAGAGTGTTTAACTCAAAATCAGATGGGTCATGTGGCGCTTTACAATGCGGGCACAGAACGCGCACGAGACGCTGTGATATAACTCCCAGAATAGATGTCGCGATCAAGAACGGCTCGGCACCGATATCTATTAAACGAGGAAATGCACCGGCCGCATCATTCGTATGTAGTGTTGATAAAACCAAGTGACCCGTTAGTGACGAGTTAATGGCAAGTTCACTGGTTTCTAAGTCACGGATCTCTCCGATCATAATGATGTCTGGATCTTGACGAAGAAACGATCTTAAACCGGCCGCAAATGTTAAACCGATTTTTGCATTCACTTGCACCTGGCCGACGCCGTGAATCCGTTGTTCGACAGGATCTTCAACGGTCAGAATATTTACATCTACTGAGTTTAAACGCGAAAGACACGCGTATAGTGTCGTAGATTTACCAGAACCCGTCGGGCCGGTAACCAGCATAATTCCATAAGTACGTGCCAGTAGATCATCGATTTTAACAAGATTAGCGGGCGAGAAACCTAATTGTTCTAATTCTAAGATAACATTCGATCTATCTTGAAGACGCATAACCAATCGTTCGCCATGAGACGTTGGGACAGTGGATAGACGAATATCGATATCTTTACCACCGACTTTTAATGGAATACGACCATCTTGAGGCAAACGCTTTTCTGCGATATTCAAATTCGCCATAACTTTAATACGTGACGAAATCGCGTTTTGAAGTTTTTTTGGTGGTTTGAAAATATCGAATAAAATACCATCGATACGGAAGCGAACAACCATATCTTTTTCATAAGGTTCAATGTGAATATCCGATGCTTTTTCTTTTACCGCACGGAAAAGTAGTGAGTTTACTAATTTGATAACCGGCGCATCATCTTCGCCAGCTTCTAGAAGATCGACGATACCGTCTTCAAGATCGACTTCTTCCGAATCAATTTCATCAAGACCGGATAAGTTAGCTGTCGATTTTTCGTAAACGCGATTGATAGCATCAAGTAATTTCCCAGCTAAGGTAACCATGGGCTTGATGCGTTTTCCAAATAGAACGCGTAAATCATCCAGTGCCTTGATATTTAAAGGATTTGAAACAAGCACGATAACTTGGTCCGCCTCTTCTTTGAATGGCAAAATGGAATTTTGTTTCGAATAATTGATTGGGATTTCACGAACTAAATCCGCCGAAATATCGTTATAAGGAATGTCTTTTAGGAAATCTAAACCCAGTTCTTTGCATAATTCAGAAACGAGTTCTTCTGCATTTTGAAATGTTTTCTTTGAGAGAGCATCGCCGATGCTCTCGCTGCGAATCATAGAGGTATTGTTCCAGAGAGTTTTTAGTTGCTCTGGAGAGAGACCTGTTGATTTTTGAAGAAGATTCTGAATTTCAACTGACATAGTTATTCAACATCCGAGCCTGGGGCGTTATCGTCAACTGGTGCCGCCGCGGCTCTTGGTTTAAGTGTTGTTTTAGTTCTAATTTCATCCATGACTTCACCATAAGAATCAACGCCACCTTGTGCTTTGATAAATTCAACTCGTTGTTCCATTTTTTTGGAGATGATTTGTTTTGTGTCATCACCAGATCGAATAATTTTCGGAGTTATGAATACAAGCATGTTTACTTTTTCTTTTGTAGTTTCCTTAGATTTAAATAACCATCCAAGAATTGGTAAATCTCCTAAAAGCGGGACTTTAGTGACGTCTTCCGTTTCGCGATCTTTAATTAGCCCACCCAGAACAGCAGTGTCGCCATCATCAACAACAATAAACGTTTTGATCTTTCTAGTCGCCAAAGGTTGCGTGTTATCTAGGAATGCCTTAGGTGTTGCAACCCCAGCGGACGGCTGCTTAACACTTTGATCTATTTCCATGCGTACGGCTTTGCTCGTCGGATTGATAAAAGGTTTTAATTTCAATTCGATCATTGCTTCTTCCATGACCGGCGTAGTAATAGTCGTACCTTGAGGGGATGTCGACTGGGTTGCCGATGTGACGACTTTATCTCCGACTTGAATCAGGGCTTCCTGATTATCCATAGCTAGAATTTGTGGGCGAGATAAAATGTTAGCTTTCGTAAGTTTTTTAAGTAAATTGATCAAACCAATCAACGAAGGGACTTTTTGTTTTGTTGTGCCAAGGGTTAATTCAACATCTTTACCCGAACCAAAGCCTAATACGGTTCCAACGCCAGCAAGCGGATTTATAACTTCTTCCGCTTTCAGACCGCCCGAAAAGCTTTGACGTGCAATACCGTTATCGGAAGCAAAATTGTAGTAGGACGGTTTGAAACCAAACCCATCACTTGCGCTCATTTCCATGATGATCGCTTCTACGAAAACTTGATCGCGTGGGATATCGATTTTACTCAATAAATTCATAACCGTGTCGTAATCACCTTTACCAGCGGTGATGATCAAACTGTTTGTCGATTCATCCGCAGTAATTTTAACTTCACCGCTAAATACCGCGCCACTTGATTTAGTGTCCGCGCCTTCCATTCCCAACGGAGGAGCGAAAAACGGAGGTGGTTGACCAGCTCCCGGAGTTGTTTTAGGTGCCGCATCCTTAGAAACGCCTTGTAAAACCGCTGCGATTTTTTTCGCTTCACCATTTTTTACGTAATAAACGAATACGCCGCCGCCATCGGCTTCACTTGGTTTGAAATCAAGCTGACCAATTAGTTTTTTAACGCGTACGATACCAGATTTGTTTCCGACAATAATGAGTGAATTTGTACGATCGTCAGGAATCGCCATGAAAAAGCTATTGCCTTGCTGGCTTGTTGATCCACCAGGTCTTGAAAACCGGGGAGCACCGCCACCAAAGCCGCCCGTAACGCCCACGCCGCCGCGGCCCGTACCCTGACCTTTGTTTACAATCTTATCTACTAGATCAGCGATGTCTTTTGCTTTTGCGTACCGAATGCGCACAACTTCCAATTGTTCGTCAAAACCGGGAACATCTAATTGATTGATGATTTTCATCACGCGATCAATATTAGCACCCCAGTCAGAGATGATAATTGAATTTGTTTGTTGGTATACGTTCATCTCGCCATCTTTTGACGGAAGAATTCTTAAGTCTTTATTCACTTGATCGGCAGAGATATGTTTTAAATGGATGATTCTCGTGATCATCTGATCTGTATTTGGATAATAAGATCCAGAATAGGTTTCGATATTGTCACGTTGTGCATTTCGACCTGATTTGACTTTCAAAAAGCTGCCAGAAGGAACAACTGTAAAACCATTGATAGCTAATGCGGAAAGGAATGCCTTGTAGGCTTCGGCGACAGTGATTTTACTTGGCGCGATGATCGTTATTTTACCACGAACACCGGGATCGATAATAAAGTTCTTACCTGTTAATTCTGAAATCGCCTTGATAACATCTGTGATTTCCACGTTAGGAAAGTCGAATGATTCAATCGTTTCAGGGAAATTTTCATTACTGATGTCTTCGACGCTCGCTTGCGAGAATTTTTGTTTTTGATTGGCAGTTAAGCTAACACCTTTTTTGCCAGGACTTGCGCCGGCTGTCGGGCCACCGTGATTTCCTGTTGGTAAAGTGCCGTTACCCGGAGGAGTTGATGGTGAATCAAAATCACCAAAATCGGGTGGTGGAGGTGGAAACTCTTCTTGTGCTTGAACACGTGATGCGGTCATGGCATTGAGCCCAACCATAGCCACTGCATTCAGCATAACTAGCGATTTTCTTAATTTCTTCATCCGTAAACCCTCGCCCTTTGTTTAACTTTCTTAGTCGGTCAAATCATTCGACCGGTTACTTTACTGGCTATTTCACAGTATAAGAAAGCTCTTCATTTTTTCCACCACGCTCAACTCCAAGTTTAATGTTTGGAGAATTACGAAGCGCTTGATACATTTCTAAAGCTTGTTGCGTAGACGTCACCGGAGTGCCGTTTACGCTGGTAATAACGTCCATCACCTGCAGACCTAATTGAGTGTAGATACTGTCTGCTTGAATTTCTAATAAACGAAATCCATAGGTCTCTCCAGATCCTGGGCGCTTTGCGGGAACGGCCCGGGCCTGATATAAAATACTTTGAATGTCCTTCAGTTTTTCATCTAAATCTGATTTTCTAATTTCAAATTTATTATCACCTGCTTTTTGAATGACTGAATTTCCTTTTTCCTCTGCAACTGGTTTCGGTTTGGCATCAAACGTAACCTTATTGGCATCTTTCATTTCAATATACTCAAGTCGATCAGCGCTTAAATTTCTAATGATGACTTTCCCGCGCGAAATCTTTTCTATTTTAGCTAAACCTTCAATTTCTTTGCCAGTGGCAAACGAGATAATTTGATTTTTTGTTTTGATCTCAATAGCTGCAATCGATTTTTCAGGACTCGAGTGCACCAGAGTTCCAATCAAGTTTAAAGGCAGACTACTCAAGATGGGTTCGTTATCTTTTGGTTTAGCCGTTTCGCCTTTAGGCAGTAGTTCAGGCGGGATTTCACCTTTTGAAGAAAATAAATTACGCGAAACAATTGGCTGGAAAAAATCACGGCTCTTAATTGGATTCGGTGGAATATTTCGAGTCATATTTTTCTGAGTTCGCTCGGGCAAAAAGAAAAAGCGCACTTTCAAAATAGCTAAATCAGCGATGCTGAGTGATATCAAAGAGATAAGTAAATAAACTAAAAACTTATTTACCCACTGTCTTCGAGTGGATAGTGCAGATCCTTTTTTTGTCATGTAGTTAAATACTAGCAAATGGACGGGGCTAGAGTAATTGAAAAATAATCAAGAGCTAGACGTTTGGTGAGTTATTTTTTGGGTCGTTTGGGTGGTGCCGGTGGGAATGTCTTGTGTTCCAAGTAATACTCCAAAATGGGACCAGTGATCTTTCGGCAACTGCCGCCACAAGGGCCTACGCCAGCCGTGGTCGCGTCGAAAAGTTTGTCGAGGGTATCGCAACCATCGACAAAAGCTTTCTGAATCGCATCAAGAGTAATGTTATTGCAGCGACAGATAATGGGTGATCGCTTTTTCCGGTTCATTCCAACTTTTTCTTAAAGTATTCGATGATTTGATCACGAATTTTTAAAAATTCGCCTTCAATCATAGCTCCTGAAGCATGATGATGGCCACCGCCGCCAAAAAGTTCTGAAACTTCAAGGACATCCAGTGTGGATTTCGAGCGAAAGCTGATCTTATATCGATTTTTAGTGTCTTCACGGAAAAGAATCGCCACTTCGACACAATCAATATCTAAAATTTTATCAACGACATCACGAGTGTCTTCGGGGGTTAAACCAAATTCTTCGATATCTTTTTCGTGAATCAACACAATCGCCACTTTGTTATCAAGGTAGTAAGTGATTTTACCTAAAGCTTTAGAAATGAAACTAATTTTTTCCGGAGTTTGGCCGCCAAAAAGGTTTCGATGAATTGCTTCGGGGGACGGGATCAGCGGCAATATTTCGATCGCGATTTGGTGCGAAGCTACAGATCTTCGAACATATCGAAATAGCTGAGTGTCAAACACGACACTTAAATACAATGATTCAGCAATTTGAGAATCAAACGGAATATCTAAGCTTTTAATCACATGGTAAACAATTTCACCCGTGCTTGCCGCTGTCGTATCGATGTACGCTTTGGCTGGAAGCGGCCCTGATTTCAACAGAGGGTGGTGGTCGACGAAGACGATATTTTTGCATACGGTTTGAATTTCTGAAAACAGAGGCTCTATTAAACGTTCGTCGTTAGTGTCGAAAATCAAACAAAGGTCGACGGGGCTGTCAAATAAAGTTGGACGGAATAATATGAACACGTCTTTATTGAGGAAATTTTCATAACGCTTTGGTAATAGGTCAACGTGTACGATTTGAACGTCTTTGCCCATTTTTTTAAGTGCATAAAAAAGAGCTAGTTCAGAGCCTAAACCATCGCCATCACAATCTTTATGTGTGGTGAGTACTATTTTTTGCGAATTTTTGATCAGATCAACTAGTGGTTTCAAAATTCCTCACGTGGTAAAAGATCCTATCTTTAAAGAGTATAAGTGTTTGAGATTTAGGGGATTGATAACGCATCAGGTCGCGATAATCTAATCCTTTGTATTGCTAGAAGTCGAATAATCGGCTAAAAAAAACGGCCTCAGATGGGAACTATGCCCAACTGGTCGATTTATTTTGCAAAGTGTTAAACGAGGATCATATGAACGATAAAATGCCCATGACAGTTCACGGGAAAAATATGCTGGACCAAGAGTTAAAACGCCTAACGTTTGAAGAACGTCCGCGCATTATTAAAGCCATCGAAGAAGCAAGAGCTCACGGAGATATCTCTGAGAACGCTGAATACGATGCGGCTAAAGAACGTCAGTCGTTGATTGAAGGTCGCATAGGTGACATCCAATCTAAACTAGCGACGGCTGAAGTTGTTGATCCAAAGACTATTAAGTCTGAAAAAATCGTTTTTGGTGCCACTGTTGAGTTAGTGGACATTGAAACAGACGAGAAAGTTAACTACCAAATCGTCGGGATCGATGAATCTGATGTGAAATTAGGGAAAGTTTCAATTTTGTCTCCTATCGCGCGTGCCCTGATTGGTAAAACAAAAGGTGACGCGATCGTTGTTCAATCACCAAAAGGTGATAAAGAATTTGAAGTCCTTGATTTTAAATTTATCTAATTCTTATAATTGATTCCAACAATAAAATATAAAAACGATAGACGCCCTATTAAAGAAA
>CAZCHT010000191.1:0-8601 GCA_964498705.1 uncultured Bdellovibrio sp.
GACAACCGAAAAGGTGAAAACCCAATTTCGGGACGTGTCGGATATGTACGAAAAGCATTTTCTTAGGGAACTAATGAAATCGATGCGATCTAGCGTGCAAGAAAGTGGACTTGTCAAAGTCAACGGCGCAGAGAAAATCTTTCGCGAACAATTAGATAATGAATATGTAGAGAAGTGGGGCGAGAAGGGCGGCATCGGTATTTCTGATATGATCTACAAAGACCTTGTAGACAAGTTTGGGGAACGCTATGGCCTTAAAGAACATCAAGCTAAGCCCACTGGGCCACTGATGTTGACCGAGAAAGATACGCTGAATATGAAGCGAAGCTACGATAAATCGACTCAGAAATTAGAATTTCAATTTGATAGTCTTAAAAAAGATCAAGCGGGTGCAGTAGAAGCAGTTAATCCTTGGTCAGGAGTGCTGAGCAAGAAAGTGCAGCTCAGCGCTGACGAGTATTTCTTAGAAGTGAATCACGATAATGGTTTAACCAGCCAGATGAAGTTCAAAGGCTTAGCACAACCATTGAAAGTGAACGATCGTTTAGAGACGGGTGATAAGATCGGCATCTTGAGCCAAGACACCAATGAATTTTTTTGGAATTTGAAAAATCAAGACATCAAATAAGTTGTAGAAACTTAAATTCGATCTGACACTTTCTATAAGAGGTTTCGATCTCATCACACAACCTGAAATATTGGCACTTGTTTGATAAAAAGGCTAGGTCGGAAGCCTCGCGGTTATTTCCGATTGCTTTGCTCAAGATTCGCACCCAGAATGAAGCCAAGTTCCCGAATCGCGTTTCGAAAGTTAAACTTTTTTTGAATTGTCGATTTCCCAAAAGTCCACTTGGTCTTTAGAAATCCTATTTATTATATTATTCCCTTAAATGAACCTTAAATTAGCCTGCTCGCGATACGTCTGCGCGTTGTGACTAGCGCAGAGGACTCTTAAATTATCGGCTGTATTTGTGCCGCCGGCCCACACCGGTTTGACGTGATCTAAATCTAGATTCCAAGTGGAAGAACATGTGTGGCCGGTGATTTTACTTTTATATTGGCAACACGTATCACGCGCAAACACTTCTCTTTGTATTGATTTTGGTATTGTTGTTCTGGCTTTTCTGGTTTGGCTTTGCTCTTGGTGGGCGTCTATATCAGGGCTCTTGACTTTGGCTATCGTGGTTTTTGAAGGGCGGGCTTTCTTTGGAGCCGATTTGTCTTTTTTTAAGATTATCTGATCCGACATAGACTCTATAACTTGATCCCAGGTTCCGTTCGGAAGTGAATTTGAGAGTAAATCGCGTGCTTTATTGAGCTTAGTCCATTGATCTTTTGTTAAAGTCACTTCAAAGCGAACGGACTCATCTTTTTGATGTTTAGCTTTGGTAGACTGTTTTACAGGAATATTAAGTGCAGCACTGACAATAACTTCTGTTTGATTCAAACTTTTACCAACGAGTTCTGAAATCAACTGCTCTTTAGTTTCTGATGAAACTTCATTGGATAGTTTATTGACCTCCCGAATAGCCTGGGCCATAACCGATATTTGAGATAAGTTAATTTCGCCAGATTCTAAATGATCCATAACTCCGGGAACCTCACAAGATAACCGAGCCGCGTTGATGCGCCTTTGGGCGCTGGCGTTAGAGTAGTCCATGCGCTGAGTGAGATACTCAAAAAGGCTTGAGTAGCCAAACGAGAGATACAGTTTGCGGCAGTCCACTTCGCGAATGTAAATGATTATCTCAGTTAGAATCTCGCGTTCACCGGCAACAAGCTGGTGAAGATTTGAATCCACAACTAGATCAGAGAGTTCTTTTACAAATGATTTTTCGGACATACTTCACCTCACGAATGGAGTTGTATCATGAGTTTTAAAATCGTATTTTTAGAGATTTTTTTCTTTCTTCATTGGCCCTTGATTAAGGGGTAGATCGCTTTTAACTCTGCGAAAACGGTCTTCTTCGCATAATTTTAGATTGCGAACGGTCGGTCGCGTTCAGAATAAATCCTTACTAGTGAGGCTCATTTAAAACCCGAAAATAGCGTCAAGTTTTTTTTAATGACGCAGAATTTTATTTTCAAATTATTTTAAAAGACCCGGTCGTCAAAATATCAATTTGAAAGTGAATTCACTTCCGATCGGAATTTGGGAAAAGGAAGTCACCTAGCTAATCCGATTAGATATAAAGACTTGTAATGGAGATTGACGGTAATTTCGAATGGGCGCACTCTACTAGGCTTTGTCAGATGCAATTACGAATTTGGGTACAAAAATCTAAGCGTGATATTGGCACTTGTTCAATAGAAAGGTGAGGTCGGGCAGTGCGGGGTTATTTCGCTTTGAGCAGAGGTTAGGAACGTTCAGGTAAGATGCCTTTAGATTGATTTTAAACATTTAAATATAGTCATTGGGAAGATTTCAACACACTATTGAAGTTTTACTATTTTGCCTCGTTAGCACAACTTTCCGGTGTGGGGTCAATGGTGATTGAACCACTCAAGGTTTTTTCAGTGTACGTAATATTAATCGGATAAACTATCGTAGTAAATTCTTTAGAATTTTCACAATTTGAAGTCCCAATTGTTACGACATTGTTGCTCTCAATATTTGAAGGCATACAGTCATGAAAGTAGCGTACGAATAGATTATTGCTTCCCACCGCTAACTTAAAAGTTAAGCTCGCCGAGGCCAAATCACCTTTGATCGAGATTTTTTTCACACCATCGCCGGTCACGGCATAGAGCTTGCCTATCAAAGGCCAGTTAACGACCGGCATTGTGGAAAGGATATTTGCACAGGTTCTTTCGTTGAAGACAAATGCCGCTTTAAAGGGTTTTTGACTTAGATTTTTTAAATTCAAACTCAAATGGGGTGATTGGACAGTCTCAATCTTATCAGACTGGATATTTCCGGCGCAATCGTGTCTGAGCACTCTTTGAAATTGCCGTTCAATAGGCTCAGTTCTCAAGGGTGCCGCCAATTGGCTTTGTGATTCGCTAAAATGACTTTTTAAAATATCACATAGAGAGAGCGGTTCAGACGGAGCGGGTTGGTTTTCTTTCTGCTGTGCGGGAGCCACGGGTGGCTCCTCTTGTTTACGTTGCACACAAGAAACTAAAAATATGAAAGACAAAAGAAAGCTAAGGAAGACCTCAGATCGAGAACTATTTTTAAAGCTGTAAAAAAAATTTAAATTCACCTTAAACTCCTACGGCCAGAGACATTTTACATTTTTCTGACGGTTTTCCCACTAAAATTAGATAATTACTTAACATCACCGAGCTTCAAATTTAATAAAATTCATGCTCACTGAAATCAATTCTCTGTCTGTATTAAAGATTGGCACTTGATCCATAGAGCGGCGAGGTCTGGCTGTGCGGGGTTATTTTATATCAGGTCTGACCGGGTTTGGTGAACTTTTGAATCGATTAGGAGCGCCGCAAACCTTGGGTTTTAGTGAACAAGAAAATACCAATCAAGATTGTAGGCATTATTTAAAGACTTTTTCTTTTAAAAAAGGGTATAATTTGAAAGTGAATTTAACTCTCAAAAATTATTATCATGAACTCGGCATAGATTCTTCGCATATTTCAAATAATCTTTTAGATTTTTGCGAACAGGCACAATTCCAAGATTTAGAAGTTGTTGACATCGACTTTAAGGGTCGCCCATTTGTCCTAACTCATTCGACAGCCATTGCTTGGCGGGAGATGCTAATTGCCGCAGGATCTGATAATGTTATCATCAATCCCGCGTCGGGCTTTCGATCCTATCTGATTCAAAAAATTCTTATTGAGAATCAGTTAGCTGAAGGATTGGAGCTAGCGAATATCCTAACAAGAACATGTATTCCTGGATACAGCGAACATCACACCGGTCGCGCAGTCGATATTTGTGCCGATCCTAAGATTCCCGAAAATGAATTTCATGAAACTGAGACATTTTACTGGATGTTAACAAATGCAGCTCGTTTTAATTTTAGGCTCAGTTATCCTCAGGATAATAAGTATGGAATGATTTTTGAGCCTTGGCATTGGTTTTATACTGGAATTTAGAATTGCTTCAATCGCACCCTGGTTATGCTTTCCTGAGCATTTATGACCGGACGGTGCCGGAAATAGTCTCGGCGTCTATGCCAATTAGTTCTATGAAATATTGGCCATTAAATTTGGATATATCCTCACGGAATAACATCGAGATTGGCACTTGAATCCTGTTGGGTCCAATCAGGTTAGATGGACTTTTGGTGTTATAACAAAGATCACTGTATTAGATTTTCACTGAATTATATACGATACCGTAGGTTTCCCAGGCGCGTTCCTGCGCCCCTTGATTTAGTTTAAACTATTATAAAGCGGAGCTTCATTATTTTTTTGCCAATAGGCATTCTCCAAAGATATGAAGAAAGCATGAAAAAAATTGTCCTCTTTATTGCCTCCACTTTCATTACAAGCTGTATCTCAACTCAAAACTTCAAACCATACTTAGACTCAAACTCTATTGTCCGATCCGATTTCAAAATGGGGCATGAGCAGATCGCCGTCGTGCCTCCCGAAGGTGCCTTTAGAGATAAAGATGGCAAACTTGAAACAACTGTTCAGAATGCTCAGAATAAGATTAACGTACTCGACGTGTCAGATATTGATACGTATCTTCAAGGACACAATTGCAATTTAGATGTTTTGTATCGTGTGAATCTTAAACAAAAATCGGGTCTTGAAAAAATAAAAGCAAAGGATTTTTTGGGCGCGCGCTCAGATTTGAAGGATGCTAAAGATCTCTGTGAAAAAATTGAGTGGGTTAGTCATCAGTTTTATTTAGAAGCTATTATTTCGTTAGAGTTGGGCGAACTCGAAAAGGCTAAACAATTTGCTCAAAAGTTTTTAGACTATGCCTCCACCGTCGAACCTCGAGGATTTTACTCAGTCGATTATTCCAGTCGTAAAAATCTGGGTGTAAAAGGGATACCTCAGATTGACAGCGAAATCGCATTTTATCGTAAAAGTGCGAAAGATTTTATCAATGGGGATTCTCGCGATTTACCTTTGTCTACTTGGGATTCTCAATCCCGAATAGCGCTGATGTATCCGAATAGTTTATTTCGACCTGGCGGTAGCGAAACGGATTTCACTTTTTTTCTGCCCGTATTTGCTTTTAGTTCCATAACTGGATTCAGCCTGGGACTGTCGTACTATCAATCATGGGGGCGGTTTTCTTTGCAACCTTCTTATGTCAGTTCCGCGAATGCTGGTTCGTTTTATGGGTTAACGGCGAAGTATGTTTATTACGAATCCCAAAATCGGGACACCAATCTAGATGTGCGCGTTTATGGAAATACCTTAAAGCGGTTGGAATACACGCGATTCAATTTTGGGCCGGTATATGATGTTAAAGTTGCGCAAGAAGGGTTTAGCGTCGGTGCTGGACTTGGCGGGACTCGGCGATTTTTCATTCCCTCGTTAGGTATCAGCGCGGAAGCGATTGGCGAGCAAGATAGTTTGGCGAAAAAATTTACAACCTATGGATCTTTGTTTACTTTCTATGGCCTGACAAAAGATTTCGATATTTTTGCCGGATACTATCGCAACAACCCGACCGCGGGTTTTGGATTACTCTTCGTTCGTATTGGATACGATATTTCGGATAAAGCTCTTGTGACCTACATAAATGGGATGACTTTTTAAAGAGATCAATCCCATTCCCGGAGTGTAACTAATGCGGGACTTGGGTAAGGCAGTAGGCTTCGCACTGAATAGATTTATCTTTTCCTGCATTGGCGCCGAGTACAGTAGCAACGTAATCTGCTTCCTCAAAATGACTATCTAAACTGCAATCTGTGACATCTTTCAATTCTTTATACCATGCTAAATAATCTGAAGTGTTATAGTTAATACCTTGGCTTAATCGGCAGCCCATATAGCAATGAGCCAGTTTATCGTGCCCGAAGGAATTAGCCTTAGCTTTTTCTTTGGAATAGAGTCTATATGCTTTAGCCAAGTTTACGATATCTGTTTTTGAATGGCTTTTCTTTTTCCATGCGATAACGTCGTTATCCCATTCTTCGTGTGATGTGTAGGGTTGTTTTGTCGCCGGATTTTCTTCTTTGGTCCAACACCAGTCGTTGGCTTCACTGCTTGCTAAAGCCAAATTCGAAAGAGTTATTAGAATCAGAACAGATTTTAACATTTTAAGACCTCGCGAAAACCTAATTAATACTATTTTTCCGGGATAGTTTGGGAATTCTTTGCATTTGAATGTAAATATTTTACCGCCATGGCATTTAGTGACTAAATCTAAGTCATTTTCTGGCGTTGCGTTTAAGGAAAACCTATCCCCTAAGTCGAGTGTCAAAATTTTATAGGTCGGCCAAAAATATTTTGGTCCTGATTGACCGAAGAGGATCAAAATTCCGTCATAGATGAAAGGTTATGTGGTCTGGATAGCTCTGTGGGCTTGCGATTGGTCCAGATATTCTGGTCTTTAGAATGGAAAGTAGGAAAAAAAGTCCAGATGGCACTTTGATTGCTGCTAAAGGTTTTAAGGGGAAAAGTGTCATTTCTTCGTTAGAGGGAGGATGAAGTGGCTGAAGACAAAGCAGCAGCGGCAGCGCCGGCACCAGCGGCAGCGCCAGCATCAGGTGGATCTAAGACGAACATTATTTATGTCGTTCTTATAGTTATTAATATGTTCTTCTTAGCCGGCGTAGGATGGATGATCTACCAAGGAAAGAAAAAGGACAATGCCGAGCCAAAGATCGAGCACGTTATTAAAGGCGAGCACGATGCCCAAGAGGCAGAGCATAAAGAGGAAAAGCAATTCATTGGGAAAGTTGTTCCATTGGAAACCTTTATCGTGAATTTGGCAGGCTCGAAAGGCCGTAAAGTCGCAAAGGTTATGATGGAGTTAGAACTTAAAGACAATGATGGCAAGAACGTCGCAGACGAGATCGACAAGCGTAAAGCGCAGGTTCGTGACATCATTATTATTATCCTATCTTCCAAGAAGTATGAAGAAGTTGCCAATAAAGAAGGAATTGAGAACTTGAAGGGCGAAATCAAGGACACTATCAATTCATTCCTTACAAATGGAAAAATTTCGAACGTGTTCTTCACTGAGTTTATATACAACTAGAAGGAATGTTGAATGAATCAAGTACTATCTCAAAACGAAGTTGATGCTCTCTTAGCCGCGGTTTCCGACGGCGATGTGGGCACTCCTGAAGTCGCTAAAGAGAGCACCAGTTCGGTCAAAACGTCGGACGACAAAAAAGTCGTATCGTATGATTTAACCAGCCAAGACAGAATCATTCGCGGTCGTTTGCCGCAGCTTGAAGTTATCTATGAAAAATTCATGAGAGCGTTCCGGGTATCATTGTCATCGTCTCTTCGGAAAATTGCATCGATCTCATTAACAAGCACTGAGTTTTTAAAATTCGGTGAATTTATCAATACGTTGCCAATGCCTACGTGCATGAGCGTTCTACGTTTCAATAATCTTCGTGGTTCGGCTTTGATGGTTATCGAAAGTAAACTGGCTTATGCGTTAGTGGATTCTTTCTTTGGTGGAGCCGATCGTCCCTATACAAAAATCGATGGTAAAGACTTTACACCAATTGAACTAAGCATTGTTCGTAAAGTTGTTGAGCTTGCGATTCATGACCTAGAGAATGCATGGGCCAGTGTTGAAAAAATCGGTTGTAGCTTTGTTCGTACAGAGGTTAATCCACAGTTCGTTGGTATCGTTCCTCCGACAGACGTAGTTATCGCGTCAACTTTTGACGTTGAACTTGAAAACGCAACTGGCACTATTTCTATGGTTATACCCTACGCAACGATCGAGCCAATTAAGCAAAAGTTATCTACGGGCTTTCAAGTTGAGTCAGATCAAACAGACAAAAAACTTTGGACAGCGATTATCAAAGAACAATTAATGGATACTGAGTTAGAAATCCGAGTGAATCTAGGCGAGACATCAATTTTGCTAGAAGACTTAATGAGTTTAAAAGTAGGCGATGTAATTCCTTTAACTCAAGATGCTACAGGTGAACTCGATATCAATGTTGAAAATGTTAAGAAATTTAGAGGTTACTACGGCAATCACCATGGAACGACGGCAGTGCAAGTCACTAGACCAGTTATAAAGTAAAAGGAGTTAGAAAATGTCTGACGATCAATTAGATAATTTAGCCGCGCAACTGGTACAAGAAGCCGAAGCCATGACTTTGTCTGCAGAAAAACCAGCAGCGCCTAAAGCGGCGGGACGAAACGAGCCGAAACAAAACGATAGAAACCTTCAATTAATTTTAGATATCCCTCTAAAATTATCGGTGGAGCTAGGTCGTACAAAAATGCCAGTAAGCGAATTGCTAAACCTAACTCAAGGTAGCGTCATCGAGCTAAATAAACTAGCCGGCGAGCCAATGGAAGTTATGGTTAACGACAAGCTCATTGCACGCGGCGAAGCGGTTGTAGTGAATGAAAAATTCGGTGTGCGCTTAACAGATGTTATCTCGCCAGCTGAACGTGTTGAACAATTGAAATAGAAAATAAATTAATTAAATAGGGAACGACCAATGAAATGGATTTTAGCGGTTT
>CAZCHT010000192.1:0-8544 GCA_964498705.1 uncultured Bdellovibrio sp.
AAAACGTTAGATTTTGTATCTGGCGTACAATGAGTCGAATCAAACGTTAAATTCACAATCGTTTTCTCTGACGGAGAATCATATAATCGAAAATAGTATTTCGAATTAAACTGAGTGATATTCAAATAATTTTTAAATAGCTGAGGAAAAATCTGACTTGTAGAAAAATCGATTTTCCATACATTCACATTTCTATTGAACTGAGTATATGTAGTCTCGAACTTCTTAGATTGTGTCGTATTGAAAATTAACTGTATCTTGCTGTTCTTTTCACTTTGCAATTTATTAAGATCAATAGAGAAGGTAATGTTCTTAATCTTCTGGTGTTTCTTAAGGCGCTCATTTAAAGCGGCATTATCTTTAAACTCGCCATTAGCTGAATCCACAGGTATTGAACACGTCGATTTAGCCATCACCGATGACCCCAACGCGAATATAACTAAAGTTACTAACCAATGTTTCATATAATTCATTACAGCACCTAGTATGCCAATCGGCCTTCGTTTGGTTGGACTTAACGGCCGGAGGGGCGCAAAACGGCGCTGCGGGTGGAGTCGGAGTAGGCATCTAAAAATGAGACGGATTTTAGGCAACCTAGGGGACATCTCTTGGCCGGCAGCTAGACCTTCAGACTGCATAATTCCAAGGCCACAAAAGAACCATTTGAAGTAATCGCGAGACGTTCGCTAAGAGACTTTGGTTGTGATAAGAAAATAGTGAAAAAAATATGACTAAAAAAAATCTCAATTCGTTGTATTATGGAGACATGAAGACAATCTTATTCCTCATTTTTTTTTCGTCGATTCTTTGGGCGGCGTTGCTTGGACATTCACCAGAAAAAATCGTATTTATTAAAGGGAACTTGATCCTGAGTGACGACGGCATTGACTTTATTGAGTCTGATTTTAGAAAAGTAAAAGTTCGACATGAATCTCTAGTCAAAACGAATAAAGTTGATTTAAGTGATCTTAAACGCCGGAAAATATTTAAAGTAAAGTTAGGCGATATTTTAGACGTCCTACCTAAGAAAGGCTAAAAATGAGAATTTTATTTTCTATACTTGCATTAGTTTTTCTCTCGAACACGACTATTGCGGCTTGTCCCGACGGAGGCGAAGCTCTATGTAAAGAAAAAGCCCAAGGCCAAGCCGTATCTATAAAGGACGTCTTTAACGGAGACCTGTATTACAAGGTCGCAATCTGCGAGAAAGATATTGTGTCAAAAGACGAATGCCCAGTACGCTGCATGACAATGAAAGAACTTTCACGTTTGGTTTCTAGCAGCGCACCGATATGGCGCTCTATGAATGAGCTTGGCTTTAAAGACAAAGCCGATGTTGTCCGAAAAACGACCGATTTTCAAAAGGACCATCCTGGTGAAGGACTTTGTCCTAGTGGCCTGATTGACGACAAATCAAAAAATAAAGCTCAAGAAACCAAAGTCAAAGAAGCGACGGAACACATTGCTCTATTGTACAATATCCAGATGGGGATAACAGATGTAAATGGTGAGCTTCTACATCCACTTTCAGCGATCAATCCCTTTTTACCACCAAGTCCCCAGCCCTCAGCTAAGTAACTTCAAAGCCGAGGACAAAAGAACAGAACTTACTTAACTCTATTTGAAATAATTTTGACTATTCTATTTTGAATTATTTCGAAAACTATAGTTTCACGATGTCCATTTAGAAAACCATCTTTCAACTCTCCGAAAACCAGATCGCAAACTAAGATCCTATTACCGCGATCGACAAAGCATCGAAGAATAGAATCAGAAGTTCCCCCTCCGTTCACCGCGATTCACCAAAAAAGTGGTTCGGCGTGGGAAAGGGTTTGTTTGGGTTGTTTGGTTCTTTCAGACGTGTACAATCTTCCTCGATTGAGAAATGGGGTTCGATAAAATCCGGCTCAGCAGGCGCAGGATGCGCGATCCCCTGCTGCTGACCGAGGGCCACGATGGCTAGGCGCCCCCGACCCGAGACAGGATTTTATCGAACCCCATTTCTCAATCGAGGAGCGATTCCATCACCGCCCCTCAAAGAATCAAAAAAACCAAACAAACGACAAGGCTTTTAATTCTGCGGAGTCGCCTCAATCTTCCCATCCCCAGTCACAAGGAATAACAAAGACTTCTGCTGCATCTTCGCCACATTACCAAGTCCCCAGTAAACAAAAACTTGCATCGCTGCTAGTGGATCTGTCTTTTTACCCATGTTGAACACGCTTGGAATTTGAACTTCAGACGCGAAGTCCACGCCCCAACCCACAGTAAGATCGACCGGTGTCACCGCCACATTCGCTAAGTATTTTCCGACACCGTTGTATGTGCCGCCGTAGACGTAACTAATTCTGAAAGTGAACTTTGCCATCTTCTGGCCAATTTTACTTTTTTGTTCGACTGTGAAAACTTTTGATTTTGGTGCTTTCCATTCTTCAAGATCTGTCCAGCACGTTACGCCTTTTGGTAAACCGTGTGCGCGGTACGTACTGACCCGCATTGTTGGTTTGCCTTGTTGAACGATAGACCAAACCATGTAACCGATATTTATAATTTGATCGACGATGATTCCAGAGTTTCCAGGAAACAAGCCACCACCGCCGTTTCCAATGCCTCCGCCTATACCGCCACCAATTCCACCGCCAATGCCCCCTATGCCAGTATTCGTATTCCCTGGTACTACGATGACATTGCCACCGCCTGGATCTGTAGTGCCCGAGCCACCAATCACTGGTAGACCGCCAACTCCACCCGTGTCGCCGCCAACAATTGGTCCGCTGCTGGTATCCCCTGCCAGTGCGCTACTGTCGCTGCAACCTTGAGTCTGATCGTAATAATTATTTTCCGGATACTGATCGGTCACATCGCTAACGATGTATTCCCCCAGATCCACTTGTTGTGGACTTTTCTGCGGATTTTTCATTGTCACCGCCCAAGTCGTTGTTGATAGAAAAAAGATCACCCCTAAAAAAACATTTTTCAATTTCATTAACCCCTCCATGAAATTGAATAACGTTGTAGAGAATTTTCGTTCTTAACGTCAAACAATGAATTATTATTTTTTGTTTTGACGAGGACAGCTGAAATTTAATCTGTTTTCTAGTATAACGAATTGTTATTGCGGACGACTATGTGCGAACCAAACACGCAGCATAGAAGCCATCAAATGATGTAGTATCTGGGCGAACATGAAACTCATTATCTAGTTTCCAGTTCGGATTTTCCGCTAGGAAATGCTTCACTTGAAGTTCATTTTCTTCAGGGAAAAGGCTGCATGTCGCATACACAAGCTTGCCATCTTTCTTCATCATCTGGGAATAGTTACCCAAGATTTCTCTTTGGGTTTGTATTAGATTTTGTAAGTCATCTTTTTTAAGTTTCCATTTTGCATCGGGATTACGACGAATCACCCCGGCACCTGTACAGGGAACATCTAAAAGTACGCGATCAAATGAATTTTCAAAACGTTTGATGACTTTTTGAGAATCAATCACCTTTTGCTCGATGATATCCACTCCGTTACGAGTCGATCGACCACGTAATTCTTTTAAACGACGATCATTAATGTCGAGACTGATTATCTTGCCTTTGTTTTTCATTAAAGAGGCAATGTGCAGGCTTTTGCCACCGGCACCAGCGCAGGCATCCACTACACGCATTCCAGGGCGCACATCAAGCAGCAACGAAATCAGTTGTGATCCGCCGTCTTGAACTTCAAAGAACCCTTTATGAAAGGCTTGAGTCGCAAAAACATTTTTCTTTTCAGTTAATCGAAGTGCTGATGGTACTTGTTTGACGGTTTCTACCGATATATCTTCTTCAGCTAAAGCTTTTACGACTTGATCCACATTAGATTTAATTTCGTTCACACGCAGAAATGTCGGTGCTGTATCGTTTAGACCTTTTAAAATTTTCTCGTAATCATTTGGATAATACTGTTTAAACGTATCCACGATCCAATCTGGAAACGATTGATCGATTGCTAACGGTAATGGCTGTGACAAATTAATCGCCTGCACGGCACCGTGTGGAGCCCACTCAGGCACTTCTCCTGTCTTATTTTTAAAATACGCCAGCCATAACCGGAAAATAGTTTGATCGTTAATAACTTTAGGATCCAAATAATCGTGATCATTCATTCCAGCGAGTGACCAGTATCGACGACGAAAGCGCACGCAATCATAAACGGCTTCCGCAAAGAAACGACGATCGCGCGATCCCCATTTTCTATTTTCCTTAAAAACACGCTCGATAGCCTTATCCGCATAGATGGTCTCTGTGAATATAGAAATCAAGGTCACTACAATTTTATCGACAAGCAATTTATGAATTTTCAAAATGTAAACAAAGCTCCTAGAGCTAGATAAGTGCCATTGAATTGACCGTCTGACAACAGGTGGACGTGATTTTTTATTCCGGTCTCTATAAAAAATCCAGTGCTGCCCGCAATATTGAAAAATCGCGCGCCCATGAATAATTGATAGTCGAACGACAAGCTACTTTCCTGATCGATCTGCTTAAAAAACACACCTAATCCCGCACCGGCTCCGAAATAAAGGGGAAACTGCGAGCCGGCTTCTGGAAACACAATCACCGGCAGAATAGTGAACTTCACTGGCTTTTGATCAACGACATTGAATTCGTTCAATTCAAAACGAACATCCAAATCAGTTTGGCCCCACTCATCAAAACGATAGGTGACTCCGAAACCCGATTTACCTGTGTCTTTCTGTTTTTCTTTTTGTCCCCATAGCCACGTTTCACTATTCATATATGTACTTGCGTGAATGGCTAGGTAGTGATCACCCGAAGCCACGCTACCACTACTACGGCGAGGTGCTTTCTCTGAATCGGATTGAAAGTACTCTTGTGCTTTTTGACGGCCGTTCTTAGACGCCTCAGCGTCCTTACCGGTCTGATTTTGGGCGATCTTACGACCAACGCGATAGTTCTGACTAGAAAATGAAACTTCAGTCATCAGTAGGATAGTGAAAATGAAAAGTAAAATTTTCAAGGAAACCTCGCTTTGAACTTAGGATACGGGCAAAGGCGGATAGAGGCAAACTGAAGGGGTATTTCGAGCTCGATGAAAGGCGCGGTTAGTGCACGAAATTCGTCTCTAACCATCTAAAATCTCGAGTTTTTTCAAAAATACTGTTTTTTCAACATGGTCAGTGGGTTCTGTAACTTTAAAATCACTTTAACTGGTTTATAATTTTCTAATTTGCGAAGACTCACGAATAACAAGAAACCTGTTTTTTAATTCGCCATCCTAGTGGAATTTTGTTATATCAAGTCTATATGAAATGCCCCTATTGCGGTCACAAAGAAGACAAAGTTCTAGATACGCGTGTACAGAAGGATAGTTCTATCCGTCGTCGTCGCGAATGTTTAGAGTGCCATGCTCGATATAGCACGGTCGAAACTCTTTTGTTCAGCTACCCAATGGTCATTAAAAAAGATGGTCGTCGTGAACCATTCAGCAAAGAAAAATTGCTTAAGGGTATCCAAGCTTCGTGTCAGAAACGACCGGTCAGCTTAGCTCAAATTGAAAATACAGTAGAAAAAATTGCTTCATGGATAATACAACGTGGTGAGAATGAAACATCATCCCGCGTTTTAGGGAAGAAAGTCATGGCTGAATTAAAACAGCTGGATGACGTAGCTTACATTCGCTTTGCGAGTGTTTACCGAACTTTCAAAGACGTACAAGAGTTTGTAGAGACCTTGGAAGATGCAGAATTAATTGATTTTGCAGATACGTCGCAAGAACAACTGCCCCTAACTGCATTTAATCCTAATATCAAAGTGACTTTATGAATCAAGACAGAAGAAATGCGCGTGAACTAGCTCTGCAGCTATTATTTCAATCTGAATTTGCTCCACAGATTTCAGTTTATTCATTCCTGCAACTTTACGATAACAAGTACGGTACCGAGACTATCGAATACGCCGAGCAAATTATCAAAGGCGTGGCCGAAGCTAAAACTAAAATCGACGATAAAATTTCATCTGTTAGCCGTAACTGGAAAGTAGATCGTATGGCACTCGTTGATCGCAATATTTTACGTGTTGCGATTTACGAAATGAAATTGGGAACAGAAAAATTATCAGAAAAAATCGTTATCAATGAGGCTATCGAGATCGCTAAGAAGTATGGTAATACTGATTCTGCTGGCTTCATCAATGGTATCCTAGATCAAGTGGGCCGCGAAGAATGGCTTTAATCGTTCTTTCCGTCAATCAGTCCTATAATCCTGGCGCTGAATTGTGGGTTGTTCCTGATTTTGAACATTCAAAAATTGCGACCAAACTAGATTGGTACACCAGTTTCTTAGCGGGCAAGATGACTCGCAAAGAAACTAAAAAAATGGATAACTACCTTGTTGAAATTTTGGAAGAAACTGAATTGCCAGATTTCAAATTTGAATCCTCAACAGAAGATGTGATTTTAATTCCCACAAAATCCAAATTTCCTAATCGTTGGACAGCGTTTGTGCCCTACAACGGCGACCTAGCCAATTGGTCTGGCAAAATTAACAAACTATACTTAGATTTGAAAAATCCTTCATTACGGATCTTTTTGCCTACCAACCTTAGTTTGAGCGAGTTCACCGAGACTTGGCGTTCGATTAGCTCTGTAGAAGATTTGTCCATAGTTCTTGAAAACTAGACGCTCCCCTTGCGACGATAAGGGATATGTCATTATTCACAAAATTATTCGATCCGTTTTTTGAAACTAACAAAGAAACCCAAACTGCCTTTGATAGTCGTTTTAATAACTTCTATGAAAAAGAATCTTTTAAATGGTCTACGCGTCCTTTTTCGTATCTGCCCGATTCGGAAAACCTTAAGATTCATGCTCTTTATTCTAAACTCGCACCATTCTTTGAATGCACGGGTTTAGCCCACATCAATCAACAGCAAGTTCGTTTTATTAAGAAAGACGTGTTTGAGCAAAAACAAGATGTATCTAATTCTGAGTTTACTTTAGATATTTCGAAAGCGCCGTGTTTTCAGTGGGTTCACCTGAAATCAGACGCACGCAAAAGCAGTCTACTCACTAAAGAATACGGAATTAAAAATACTGAAAAATTTGAAGTTCTAGTTTTTAAACTACGTTCTGATTACGCGTTGATAATTGCAACAGCCCAGGCTCAGCCTTGGTTGCGCATTAAATTGGACGCGTTTATGGAACAAATTATTTTAGGTTATTGCGATAATGAGTAGAAAACATTTAATTTCTATTATCTCTGATGGAACTGGTGAGACCGCGGCGACGATGATTCGCGCGGCGTTAGTTCAATATAGCCAAAGCGATATTCAGATTATTAGAAATAAAAATGTTCGCTCGGAAAATCACATTGATGCTCTTATAGACGAGTGTGCCGCCGGCAATGGGATGATCGTTCACACGGTGGCTTCACCTAGTATGCGTAAGAAAATTCAAGAACGTGCTTCCGAAAAGGGAATTCTATCTTTTGATTTACTCGGCCCATTGTTGGGTACACTAGATAGTTTTTTTGGATTCGCTTCGGAATCGCAAGTCGGTGTACTTCGTGCCGTAAATGAAAACTATTTCAAACGAATCGAAGCCATTGAATACACTGTTAAGCATGATGATGGAAAAACGCTCCATGACTTGGATAAAGCCGACATCATACTACTTGGCATCAGTCGCACCAGCAAAACTCCTTTAAGTATCTTTCTAAGTCATAAAGGATGGAAAGTCGCCAATGTCCCCATGGTGTTAAATACACCTGTTCCCGAAGAAGTCTTTAAAGTGGATCAGCGTCGTATTGTTGGATTGCTTATCGATATTGAATCACTTCAAAGAATTAGAAAAAATCGTTTAGAAAAATTTGGCCAAGATCCGGGTGGAGACTATGCCTCGCTATCTACGATTTTGCAGGAAATCGAGTACGCAACCGGCGTATTCAAACAAAATCGAAAATGGCCAGTATTCAACGTAACCGACCGAGCTCTAGAAGAAACAGCGACTGAGATCGTAAAAGTGATCAGCAGTCGATTGGGACTTCCCGATTCGGTTATTTTTTAGAGGGAAAATGACATTTATTTTAAGCGTTTACGCTTTAATGATATATGCAAAAATTCTCGTGACCAAATTCAACAGGAAAACCATGTGGATTTCCTGCGCGCTCCTTTTCGTTGGCTTTGTATATACGGCTTTATGGGGCAAACGTACGTCGTTCTATAATTTTCTATTCTTTACAAGTTCGCTGACACTTATCTTTTCTATGAATCAAATGTGGATTTTACAAATAAAAAGAAAATTCTATTCACTGCCGTCCATAGTCTTTCAAATTCCGCTATTATTGATACCGTTATATAAAACTCAAATGTCCCCACGAATGAGTTTTTTAGTTTTTGGTTTTTCATTTATTACGGGATTGTTATTAGAGCAATTCTTTTCAAGCCCCTACCCATTTTCTTCGTTCTTTGAATTTGAATTTTATCGTTCGACAAAAAATAAAGCGAAACTGCCAGTCACACAGTTGCAAACTTACTTAAAGAACAATTTAGGTA
>CAZCHT010000193.1:0-8348 GCA_964498705.1 uncultured Bdellovibrio sp.
ACAATTTAGGTAATTTCGTTTTAGGCCAAATCTTTATCCGCAGCTACAACGAAGCGTCCGCGTCCGAGAAATTGCAATTTCAAAAAGAACTACTGCCGAGCCTTCTGATCTATTGGGTTTCAAGAAAATCATTTAATTCGATCCATCCGATGGCCAGGTCATTCAACCAACTGGCGACGGCCGATATCAAAGAAAATTTCACTTACTATGACTTGAACAATATGGATTTGCCTTGGATCCATGATGTGTTCCGTTGCGGTGCTTGGAAAATTGGTTTGTACTTACTAGATCAATACCTGCTGACCAACAAACAATCTAAAATGTATACATCGAGTTTGCTATGGTCCGATCGTATATTAAATGATTTAAAACGCGCTTCGTTTGACGACGAAACTATTGAAAATTGGCTCATGGAATATAGAGAGCGATTTAAGGGGACTCCCCTTTCAACCAAAATTCAACTTGTCTATCATAACAAGGACGACTGGTTTGAAAAAAGCTATCGATTTGCTGCTATTTAAATTCTTAGGAGATTTTTATGAAACTTGGTATATTTGCTTCCACGATTTTCTTACTCGCCATTTCAAGCCACGCCAGCTCGCCATACATTGCTGGTTCAAACGACTATTGGACTAGAAACAGTGCGGTGACAACATCAGTGTATGGTGATGGCACCCTAAGCATTGATTTCATTGCCACAAAAAGATTGCAAGAACTTGGGTACTCTCAAACCATCAAAAGCGCACTTAAAGACGAATGGAAATTTGAAAAAGGTGACTACTCTGGAAAAATATTTGTAAATCGACGTGGACCAAAACGTTTTGAATCCGTTACTATTCAAAATAAAAATCCGGACGGCAAAGATTGGGTAGATATCTCTATTTTCGGTGAAGAGAACGTTCTACTTCGCCGAACAACATGTCGTGACCGCAAATGTTTTGTTGTAACGAAAAGTATGTGTGACAAATTAGCAAGAACAACGGGTATGGATATCGGCTCGCTTAAAGATTTGCAAAAACAATGCAATACTCTTTCAACAATATTCAAAGATACAATGAAAGAAGAGTATAAATCCACTACTATGGAAGCTGATTTAAGAGCTGACCTTGATAAAGTGTCGAATCCTACTCACAAAAGAAATATCGTGATGGGCGAAGACATCGATGCGTCGACACAAAATCTGTATAGTTATCTTAGCCAATGTGAAGGTATGAAAGTATATAACAAAGCTAATGTCATTTCTACAGGAGGAGTCGCACCAGGGACTCAAACCAGATAGTTATTTTTTAACGTAGATACCGATGAGTTTGCGATCGTCACTGACTAGGCCATTGCCTGTTCTTGCGTTTAGGCTGTAGTAGTCACTGACGTAGCCGCCTTTACCAACATCATCAGTTTTGATTTCGATATGTCCAGCATCCGGCGCTAAGATACTTTTATCACCACCATCATTCATCGATTGCGTTAGTCGTGTAATTGGATTTGGCTCATACACCAGAATAGCGCCTTTAGGTGCTTGTGACGGGTCAGTAATTTTTCCGACTAATTCAGGGTCTTCCATTATATTCGTAAAACCTTCTGCTTTTAATTTATCGCCAGCGTTTCTAGGCAATATGCCTTCTAGTCTTTTAGAAGTCAGTTTCGCATTGTGTAAAGCGTTCTTTACATAGCGATAGCACCATCGCAGTCTAGATGCCAGGTACTCTTTTTCACTGCGTTTGTTTTTCTTTGCATACGCAATCATTTGTTCCGTTTGCTTGTTTTGTGAATACTTCGCGTAAGTTTCTAGAATATATTTATTTGTTGTTTCTAATTCGATCTTAGCCGCTAAATCATCTTTTTTCTTGTTACAGAATAGACATAGTCCGGACTCTTGTTTTTTCTTTACGGCCCAATTATCAGTCCCGTCATAGTCCGAAGATAACTTAGGAGACACAATTTCGTCTTCTTGAACCGTTACAGATTCTTCTGTAATTGCTTTCTTCAATGTCTCTGGCGAAACTTTTACTTTCTTTTCAACTTCGCCCTCTTTTTTAACTCGTACTTCAATCATTTCACGCTGAGCTTTAGACTCCGGCGCATTCTCTTCCATTCGTTCCATCATGCGTTCTTGCATTTTCAATTGGATCAATTCCATCAATGCCGCTTTAATTCTGACGGCTTCTGGATTTTCCATTGTCATCGTTTCTGTTTTACCATTGCTCGAAAATAAGCTCTCGGTTTCCATCGTTCTCTTAAAGCTTTCGTAGATCTGATTTAAGTTGGATGGCAGGATGATTTGGCTGCCAGCGGAAATTGAAACGGGCTGATTTATAGAATTAAATCCAGACATTGGACGGCGCGTGTACATCGATATGTCGACTTCTTCGGTTTTGAAAGGAACCATCAATTGTAAAATAGACGACTTTGCTTTTTCAATATCCGCAGGAAAATACGATGCATTGTTGGCCAATGCGGTGATGACTAAAAATGGGATAATAAAAACAAGCTTCTTCATACTGATAAGATATATCAAACCGGATACCAACATGACCGTCTCGTGCTGAAACACTCAGCAATCCAGGTCCTTTCAGCTGGTTTTTAGATGACACTTGTGGTTTCTGATTCAAGGGTGTCTTTTTTTAGCCAATCGTCTAGTAGTTCTTCGGCTGGTCGTTGCTATAATTTAGAAATGTCTCTATTCCACAGAATATTAATAAGCCTTATAGCGATCGCTATGCCCCTATTTTTCATCAATTGTTCTTCTGGTGGTGGTTCTGACGCCTCGTCACCCACGACGTCTACAGGTGATATAGCTAATGATTCGGGTACGTTTGCTCAAAAAGGAAATCGAACGCTGGGAATCGATATTGTTGATGAAACGACAGCCAGCACATTTATGCAAAATGTGAGCTATGCCAAAGCCGTTGGTGCTGAGTATTTTATTTTGGACCTACTTTGGAATCAAATTGAAACTGCTGGTAGCTCTACCACATGCACATTAGGAACTTATGTAGATGCCGGCAGCCGTTTCGCTACGCTCAATTCCACACTTCCGTCACTTGATATCAAAGTCACAATAAATTTCAATTTATCGACAACTAATATTTGGGGACTGCCTAGCGTATTTGCTGGAAATGATTTTATCGCAGACCCCACACTGCAAGCGACAAAAGATAAAATGGATAATATCGCTTGTCGTTACTACAATGCTTTGAACTATGCACTTTCTCAAATGCCGAACGTTAAAGTCATAAGTCTACAAATTGGAAACGAGATCGACTATTTGTCCCAGGCAACTAACCCAAATTTTTGGGCCAATTACTGGCGCTTTTATGCCGCCGCTTATACCTACGCTAAAACTATCCGCACAACATCGATAGTTAACCCTCTCGACATCGGTGTGACAGCTTCACTTTCAGGATTAACGGGTGGCAAAGGTGAAGTCATTCGCCAGGGGTTAGCGGCTCTCAACCAAGTTAGCGATTTCGTATCTGCTAACTACTACCCTTTCGAGGCCGGGGGTTCCACAGAAAAAATTTCGCAGATCAATAGCAAATTTAGTTCGCTGATCACTGCCGCGGGAACTAAAAATATTCATATTCAAGAGTATGGCTGCCAAAGCGGGACTATTTCTAGAAGCTCAACGGATCTTCAGACTCAGTGTTATTCAGAGCTGCTAAAAATTTGGGATTCTAACGCCACCAAAATAACTCACATCAATTTATTGCGAATGAATGATCTTTCATATGCAAACGCGTACGCATCGGCAAGCTCCTATTCAACGCCGTCTGCGCCGGATGCAACGTTTGTAGATTATATTCAATCGTTGGGATTACGAACTAACGACGGCCAAGACAAGCCCGCCTATTCATATATTAAAACACAATTGAAAAAACGAGGCTGGTAGTTTTACTGAGCGATTTGTTCAGGGTGTCCGCGATAATCATACGTAGTCCAATCCACTAACCAATATTTAACGGCACTTCTCACTTCTGAGTATGTCCAATCTGGCTCCGATTGCGTCGACATTTTATTTACAATGGAAGACAGTTCGTTACGGAACTGAATATCACTTAGCTGCCCAGCTCTGCGGCGATCAAACAATGATTGCAGTGGTCGAAACTCAGGTCCAAGCAGATGCATGACGTTGCGATATTCATAATTGATACGCTCTAAAGCGTCACCAGAGAAACCTTTCGCATTTTGTAAAAACGAACTGTACTCGGCATCGTTTGAACCAAACAGACGTTGCATATGTCTCAGCTCACCTAGTGAACCAAGGAAAGAATTTAAAGCCAACAAATCAGAGGCTGTTACCTTCTTAGGAGAAATGACCTTGCCGGTTGCGACAGCGTTCATTTTTTTCGGAGCAACGAGTGGTCCATCTTCATATATGATAGGGAAAAAGTACTCGCCGCCTTTACCTGTGTTAGAGATAGCGCTGCCATAAACACCGTTTCGTCCTAAATAGCCCATGTCTCCAGATAATACTTCGCCATTAGGAAGCATATTGATAAACTTTCGCAAGTCAGGAACTACCGTTACTTTTACTGGCTTGCCGTCTCTGATGATAACAGTCGTTATCACAGCTGAGTTTACAAATTCTTGAATTGTATAGGCCGCTACCGCATCTTTTGATCCACTAGCTCTTAGTTTTTTAACCCGCATTTGATCGGCACGAACTTTCTCAACAATTTTCTGAATCTCTTCAGGGCTTTTCTGCGAAACGATATCAACCCCATTACCACTAGACTCATCAGCAACCTTAACAACAAAGCCTTTTGGATTCGCATAAAAAAGATCATGTTGGCTATCTGCCATGCGTGGATCATTTAACTTCAGAGTTTTTGGTGGCGAGAAAATAGTACCGCTTGTATGTTTAGGCGCAAAGTACGTAGTTATAATATCGAACAGAGGTTTGATATCCAACGTTCTCCCGCCTCTGTTAGACAAATACACTTTTCGATTATTGTTTAGATCTAGTAAGTCTAGCGTTGACGTCGGTTCATTTACGCCCAACGTAGGATCTCGGCCTAACATTGCATTTTCCATAACCGATTTTTTAGGTTGGCCAGCTTTATCACGTTTTACATCAATTATTTCGCCTTTAGAATTCTCGATAAAATCGTAACCAATTCCTTCTTCGACTTTAACACCGATAGAGTTTAAATTAGATTTTTCGACGTCACTCAATTTTCGAGGCGTTTTAAAGCTCAATCCCTTGCTCGGAGACGTCGCGCTGAAAAGTGCGCTCTCTTCCTGTCGAGAATAAATACTAGTCACCGCTGGATGATCTTTTGGATCCACTCCCGGTTGATTCAATCTCAAAGAGCCAGATCGATCGACATATAAATCCGACATTTTCACTAGTGTCATCCCAGAGTTTTCTGCGATAGTCACAACATCTGGATGAGCCGCATTGAAATGTCCCGGAGAAATAACGACTGAAACACCCGCTTTATTCCCGGTCCAATGGGCTCCGTGAGAATCCATTGTCGTTTTCAAGTTTTCAAATGCTTTATCCGCGTTTAATAATCTCTCGAATAAATAAGAATATTGTGGAAGAACTTTTTTATAAGTTTCAACGATTGAACGCGTATTCGACCATCCGCTGGGTGTACCGCCATTAAACTCAAATCCAAGTGCTTTCAATTCTTTCAAAGTCGTCAACGCGTGATCGACGCCCACAACTGAAATAAATCTGTAATTTTCCATCGAACGTGAAACAGCACCTTTTTCAAAATAAGGATTAGATTTTACATAGCTAATGACATCTTCCAAAACTGCATCTGGAGTTCCCTTAACGGCAATCTTGCGCAAGTCTTCCACAGTCACATTTTCCTTAGAATAAAAAGTTTGCAGTAGATCATTTTTTGCTTCGAATAATGCGCGAGCGGACTCAATCAATCCTTGTTCATACGATCGAGGAATTGGCACAGGGATCGGGTTTACAGTAACGTAAAACGGTTTTGATTTTCCTTTGTCATCTTTGACAGCAAAAGATCCCGCCTTGAACTCTGCAAATACACGAGTTAACTCATTCTTTATTTTCATTAATACTTCTGGAGTTCGACTGTTTAGAAACTCCATAAATCCCTTAACATCCTCGGGCAAATTTTTAGGTAAATCTAAGGTAGGGTTTTCAGCGGCAGAAATGATCTTTTTACCATCGGGAGTGATAATTACAGACTGACGTAACTGAACGTTTCCTGTTGTTTCGTACCACGTTATACAACTGTTAACTTTTTGGACAGCTAAAGCCGGTTCAATATGGATAGACACCAATACAGACGCAACCAATAGATTTTTAAGAAGTGTTCTCATATTGCCTTATATACAAAGCAATGGATGTTCCAGCCGTAAGTTGCCAAACGGCAAAAAAAGGATCACTAGGTAATAATTCGTAACTAGTAACTAAACGTGTTCTTTTTAGCGAAGATAGAAACCTTCTATTTTTTTCGAACATTTGAAAGAATATTTCAAATCATTTAATTATGTTTGCTCTGCCTATCATTTTTAAAAATTACCAAGTGATCTTTAAACATCTTAGTTTTAATCACTTGTTAAATCTCGCAAAATCTAAACGTGAACGTCGTTACTAAATTACTACCTAATGATGTAGTGTCTCTTCAGAAATATTCCAAAGGGACAGTTTCAAAAATTAAATTCTATTTATTACCTTGGATATTTTGCTTTCTATCCGTTTGTTGAGTTCCCAAGTTGGAAGCTCTGTTAAAATCTTGATCTTGCTGAGGACCTTGTTTTGCTTTTTTAAATTGTCCCGTTTGCCCTTGGTCCTGACTTTTTTTCTGTCCACTTTGTTGGTTCTGCTGATTGTTCTGAGTCATTTGCTCCTCCTAAGTTGTTGCCTTAGTCGATTGCAATGGTGGCGCCAGGTCTGTACAGGTAAAATTTTTAAGTACGCTGAATAGTGGTTCCGTAGTTCCCCAAAAGCAGGGGTCTACTTCCACCGTTAATCAACAAACTAGTCGAATGACAATCTAATCTTGTTTTCTAATTTGAAATGCGTTGTGACATTTAGCTGTGATACTTCCGGTGATAGTAGAAACTTCAACACGCTTTGTTCTGGGATCTATTGAAATTTCGATCTGGTCTTTAAAATCACGCTCAACAGAATTTAAATTAATTTTTAGACTATTTGATTGCAATTGCTCGAGCATTTTTACCGAACTTACAAATACGTATGGATTTTGATCGATGTCTGCATATAAAGATTGTGTTAAAAATAATATTGAAAAAGCTATGAGTGCGTTCACAGTTTATCTCCCTGCGTCCTAAGTTTTTACGAACTCTCATACTAAAATTAAATAGAGGGCCACTCAAGACTAATAGCGACCGTCTAGTACCAAAAAACCCCAACTTTTATTAGGTTTTAGCTTGTAAAACTTTTGCTCTTGCTTTGGACAAAGATATGCAGGAAAAACAGTCCGAGGAGTCACATATGAAAACAACCACTCTCGCCTTTTTATTCAGCCTAATGCTATTTATGTTTCCTAACTTTGCCAGCGCGATGCGCGCCATGACCGAAGCTGAACGTACCGAATTAAAGACTCAGTTAGACACTGTTTTAAAAAACAACCAAGACGAATGTTACATTAATATTTCAAACATGAACAGCATAGAAGTTCTTTCTCAGTCTCCACAAAAGAAAAAATCATATATAGAAAAGAAAACTAAAGATTCATATGTAAGCGGCCGACTATCGAGCACTTTAAATATGGACGCCACCGACGAGATGTTGCCTGAAGGAGCCATTTCAGAAGACAGCACAACTAGTTTCTCAATCGCTTACACTCGCCCTGTAGATTTAAATGTAGTAGAATTCGATTACGAAGACATCCAAACAGAAAACATTGTCCAAGGTCTCGTCGTACATTATTTCGATCTAGAAAATAGACAAGCCAAATGGAAATACTCAACACTAGATTTACAAGACGGCGACACAAAAAAAGCCCACGTCCGCTGCAAATCAAAAGGCAATTCTGGTTTTGAAGCCGCAAAAGCCGCAGCCAAATCAACAAAAGCAGGATCATTCATCTTCCTAGATCTAGAATTACTAGCACCCGAAAAATACTGCCTCACGCAATGCACAGAACCGATGGCTAGCCGTTATTCAGAATCGATTTACTAAAAACAAATCTACAAATACCCAGAATCCGCCATAAAACGGCCACGGCTAGGCGACCCCGCGAGGGGTAATTTTTTGGATTCGTGAAGAATTCTCTGCCTTCTTTCGCGCAATTCAAGCTAGGCGCTCCCAGCTCGGTCTTCCTTTTCGAAGCCTCTTCTTTTAAACACATAAAAAAAACGAGATCCGCAACCGGCGCAAGGCGCACGGGGAGGAC
>CAZCHT010000194.1:0-8167 GCA_964498705.1 uncultured Bdellovibrio sp.
CCTGGAAGATGATCATAGTTTGCTGCCGATCTATAAAAAGTGGAATAAATCTAAAAACTCGTGGGAGCGACGTCAGTCCTTGGTGGGTTTGTTGTTTTATTCACGCTTTAGAAAGTCTAAGCATCTTTCATGGGCGCAAATTAAGTCGTTTTTAGATCCGTTGCTTGAGGACGAAGATTACTACGTTCAAAAAGCAGTCGGTTGGACGATACGTGAAGCCTACCAGTGGTACCCAGATGTCGTGTTTGATTACGTTGTTAAAAATGCAACGTTGATTGATCCCGTCGCTTGGTATGCATGCACGGAAAAAATGTCTTTGAAAGAAAAAAATACATTAAAGGTAAAACGTCGTGAACGTGTGCGAAGCCGGAAAAACAGTTCAAAACTAGGTTAATCATGCAATTAAGGGGACTTGAAAACGAACGTGCTTACTTTTTTAATGTGCCTATGTATTTTAATAGATGGAAAAATGACTTATTAAACGAAAAAATATTCTATAGATTTTATGATGGTATAGAACAGTTAAATATAAAATGGATCGTTACTTATAATATTGTTGATTGGAAAAATGAAATATCTTGGATGACATTGTATTTTAGTTTTGCAGTTTGGGTAAGGTTACTGCTTTGTTATGTGCCAACAGTGGATATAAATCAGAAAGATTAAGTTTTTAACTTTTCGCGATAAAATATTACTATTTCGTCGACTAAGTTTTGTTCAAAATCAGATGTCGCGTTGCTTTTTAAAACTAAAAGATAGAGTACTTTCTTTTCATCAGTCTTGAGCTCAAAAAGATCAATCCATTTAATTGCAAGATCTACGGTAAACTTTCTTTTCCTAGAAAAAATTCTTGAAATAGTTGAAGTCGTACAGCCCAATTTTATAGAAAATGCCCGTAAGGAATACAAAGGATTTCTTTTTTTTATCTCCAGAAAAATTTGTTTTAAAATATCTACTGGATCAGTTGCTGTAAGAACAAGTGATGGTATCATAATGCAAATTTGAACAAAATGATACGTTTCAAAATCACCATACTTTGCGCGCCTGCCACTTCGTTTGCGTTGATTCTCAACGATAATCGCAGAGCGAAGCTTTCTTATTAAACCCTTTCTATGCAGCTTTTTTATGGGTAATTCGATCACGTCCAATAATGAGGCAGTTTTGTTGCCAAAAATACCCCTCCACGAAATGCCGAAACCGCCGATAAGTTTACATATGTATGTAAGCGCAAATTTAAAACTATTAGCTCTTATGTTTATTAGTTTTTCCATAAGCTGTTCTATGCATCTTAATATTAGTAGCCTTGAAGACTCTAAATTGTCAGAAACCTTAATCTCGCCTAATCCAGATCAAACAGCTCCTCAAATAGTTGATCCGCTTGCTTGTGATCCTGCCATCACTAACAACTATGGTGGCGGTGACGGATCTATTTCTAAACCTTTTACAATCTGTAGTTTAGCGCACTGGTCTTTTTTTGGAGATGATTCTTTATCGTGGGGGAAAAATTTTAAACTATATTCAGATTTAAATTTTACTGGCATCACGGCCTTAGAATTTAAATCAATAGGAAATGCAACAATAGCTTTTACTGGGAACTTTGATGGGAATGGATTTAAAATTGCAAATTTAAACCTAACTGAAACAACGGCAACCTTGGCTATTTTTAAAAAAACAGATTTGGATGTTACAATTTCTAATCTCAAAATAGAAGACATTATATTTACAACAAATGCTAGAATGGCGGGAATTGTTTTAGACCATGGCAATAGCGGAACTTTGAATTTTGATAATATTACAATAAAAAATCTGACACTCTCACCATTAGGTGGCGGACTACATAACGTTGGTGGTTTACTTGGCAAAGGAAATAGCTCTTTAAATATCTCGAATATCTCCATAAATGATATTCATTTTACCAACCCTGGGGCTGGCCCCTGCAATAGCTGGGGGGGACTTGTTGGTTATGTAACTGGAGCCATTAATGTTTCTAACATTACAGGAAACTCCATACGAACTGATGGCTCATCATTCGCATATACAGCTGGGGCTGTCGGCACAGCAATGTCGATCGCTAATTTTAGAAATATTAATCTTTCTGGAGTAAATTTGAATGTTGGAATGAGTAACGGCGCAGGGCTAATTTCATATACACGCTCAACTGTTAACATCAGTCAGAGTCATCTTGCTGGTACTATTAATGGGGGCACACAAGCTGGTGGATTAATCAGTCAAAGCGATAACTCGGGACTTGCCGTAAATATTACAATAGTTGAGAGTTCATTTGATGGTTCTGTTTCAGGAGCTAACCTATCTGGTGGATTAATAGCTCTGGTATTTGGAAACAATATTTCCATCACACGATCCTACTACAAAGGCAATATGATGAATGTTTGGAATGGTTCTGGAGCAGGACTGATTGCCCAGTCTCAAGGAGTCACGACAACTGTAAATATCAGTGATAGCTACGTCGTCTCAAATATGTCCAACTCTCATGCTACTAACTGGCTTATTGCAGGACTTGTAGCCCTCGCTCAAGGTAATGTGACGATTACGCGTAGTTATTATTCTGGAACTTTAAGTGGTACTGCACCTAAAGCCTGTCTTGCCGACAACATAAGTTCAGCAAGCTTTACTGCAACTTATACCTATTACAATTCAACAGTATGCACCGCCAATGCAAATAAAACTGGAGCTGTCGCCGGAGTAACGGGATTAAATACCGCCTCGCTACAAACTGGAACTGCTTTTACAAACTGGCTTCCAACAGTGTGGAAATTTACAGCTACACAAAATCCAAGACTACTATGGGAGCCTGATCCTGTTAATTAAAAATCTTTTTTGGGATAAAACAAACTAAGTGGTTTTCTTTTGAATCGTTTCCATAAAGCTGAATAAATTACTTGTCGCTGAACTGATTCTACTTTACGTGCTCTTAATGCGACCATAAAAGCTTGACCTGCACCCAGATGTTGATCGATCTCCCTCGGCTCTAGTTTTACCTTAAGTCGCATTCGCGCAAACTCAGCAATATCGTTTTTCCAAAGGATGCTCGTGAAATTAAGTAATCCGCTAAACCTGATAACGATCGAGTTGGATTCCTTGCTTTTTCAGCCATGGGATCCACTCAAGTTCCATTTCCTTGTGGCAAAAGGATAAATCGATATCTTCAACGCGCTGAAATTTTTCAGCGATGCGAGTAAGCAAACGATTTTGAATTTTTCCCGCCTCTTGCGCTTGCAGGTAGGGGATTAGGGTGTAGGTAATCATGCCATAACGAGATCGATATTCCGTGGGGAATTCTTTTTCCAGAATAGATTCAATTTTCTTCTGAAGTAGAAAGTTCTGATCGCCTACTTTATCACTCATCTCGACAAAGTTTTCTAGAGCCATATCGGCAATCGCATTGGCATTTTTAATTCTTTGTTGAGAGTAGTGTTTAAAGCTTGTCTCGAAATTCCATTGATTTGATTTTAATATTTCTAAAAGTTGCGAGATATCTTCAAAGCCGCAGTTCATGCCCTGGCCAAAGAACGGTACAATCGCGTGAGCCGCATCACCCATAAGTGCTATAGAGTCATTGAAGTGCCATTCAGAAAAGCGAACGGTTCCTAAACTGCCTTGAGGATTTTCTAGAAATTGAGACTCTAGCTGCGGAATTAAATCGAGAGTGTCTTTAAATTCAGACGAGAATAATTCATGAACACGCTCTTTAGTTTTTATGCTATCGAAGCTCCATTTGTGGTTAGTTCTTGGTAAATATAGAGTTAGAGTAAAACTATTATCCGTATTCGCCAGTGCCATCAACATATGCGTACCACGGGGCCAAATGTGTAAATTGTTTTTCTCAAGTTTTGGCTCACCATTAGCGAGTGAGGGAACGTAGAGTTCTTTATAGTCCGAAGGAATAAAACTGACACTTTCCTGAAATCGCTGAGCATCGGCAGTATGTAGCTTGCGGCGAACAAGGGACCCCGCTCCATCTGTAGCAAAAAGGTGAGAGTAAGAATACTTTTGGCCATTGGAAAAATTTAGATTTTTCGCTGTGATATCCATATCAGCAAGGTCGTGGTTGAAATAAAATTCAACGCCCATCTCGCTGCATTTTTGAATCAGCTGTTTGTTAAGATCAATCCGCGAAACGGCGTAATTACATTCTGAATTATTGCGGCCATAGGCTTGGTATTGAGTTGCGCCATCCAGGGCATGCATTTGGCGCCCATAGACTGGTACAGTGGCTGGTAATACAGAATCAGCTAACCCGGCCAATTTAAGCGCGTTTAATCCGCGAGAAGTAACAATCAAGTTAATACTGCGCCCGCGATCGGCTGCCGCAAGCCTTGGATCTGTGCGCTTTTCAAAAACCTGAACATTAAAGCCATTTTGTTTTAGTAAGTAAGCCCATAAAGAGCCGACAAGTCCTGCACCGACAATGTGAATGGTTTTGTTAGCCATGTTATTTCCCGTTAAAAAAAGATTTCATCACTTGGACCAATTGATAGATGTCGGTGAACGAATTGTACATCGCCGTTGGTGTGGCGCGGATGATGTTAGGCTCACGGAAGTCTACGATCGCATGATGGCGCATTAAATGATTTTTAAATTCTTGATGTTGTGATGTCACTTTCAAACACAACATTGATCCCCGTTCTTTTGGAGTCACTACGGTGAGTTTGCCAGCTAAGTTATCCTTAATCATGTTTTCAAAGTAGGACGTGAGTTCATCACCACGTGTGCGCGCGTTCTTGATCCCCATCTCGTCAAACAATTCCAACGATGATTTTAAGGCGGCCAATTGAAAAATAGGTGGATTGCTGAGCTGCCAAGCTTCAACGGTGTTGATCGGATTAAAATCAGGCCCCATTTTAAAGCGATCTGTTTTGTTATGTCCCCACCAGCCTTCAAAGCGTGGCATTGCTTTAAATTCAGCCGAATTTTTCGCAGAGGCATGATGTTTTTCATGAACGAAGCAGCCCGCAATACCGCCGGCGCCCGAGTTTAAATATTTATAACTGCACCAAACGGCAAAGTCGACGTCGTCGTCGTGAAGATTCATAGCTAAGTTACCCGCACCGTGAGCCAGATTGAAACCAACCTTAGCACCCACAGAATGCGCTGCTTCCGCGATTTTCTGCATGTTAAATTTTTGACCAGAAAGATAGTTACACTGACCGATTAGAACCAGCGCCAGAGAATCACCCAGACGTTTAATTTCAGAGATAATAAAATCAGCATCTAGTGAATCCGCACCGGGGGCATGTTTTAATTCAACAACGGTATCTTTGGCGTCAAGGCCATGGAAACGGGCCTGGGAATCCACAGCGTACTTGTCAGACGGAAACGTGTTGGATTCAATCAAGATTTTTGTACGTTGGCCTTGTGGCTTATAGAAACTGGCCATCATTAAGTGCAGATTCACTGTCAGTGAATTCATCGCCACGACTTCAGATTCTTTAGCGCCCACCAAACGAGCCAGTGATGCGGCCACGACTTCGTGGTAACTGACCCATGGAATTTTAGATTTAAAATGCGCTTCAACGCCAAATTCGCCCCAAGCATTTAATTCGTTGGTAATCGCCTGTTGCGTGCGTTTCGGCATTAGACCTAAGGAATGTCCTGCAAAGTATAATACCTCGTGGCCGTCCTCTTTCGGAAATACGAATTCATTGCGAAATTTACTTAAAGGATCTTGGGTATCTTTTTGTTTAGCCCACTCAAGAGAGTTTAACGTGGTCATTTCTTATGTTCCTTTGATGTGCACAATAGCTGGAGGCAGAACAGTTTTGGTTCCGGTAATTTTAAGTTCGATTTTTTGATTTGGTTTTAATTCCACAGCGGCGGTGGCGGCTCCAGCAAGAACGATGCTGCCGGCTTCTAGTGATCGGCCATTTTCATGTAATAGTTCGCACAGTTGAACCACGGATTGAATGGGATCACCCGAAATTTCCTTCACATCACCGGCCTGCGATAGAACGTCGTTAACATACATTTCTAAACGCGCGTTCTCTAAAATTTGAGCGGATTCAAAAGGAACCCAGTTGCCCATCACAAAATGTGACGATGATGAGTTATCGGCGATCACGTCTTCCATCGAAAAATATTTAAACTGAGTGTAGCGAGAATCTAAAATTTCCATCGTTGCACAAACATGGGTGATATTTGCAATGACCGTGGCGTAATCGACTTTGCCTTTTAACGTCGATTTAATTTTAAACGCGACTTCCGGTTCAATTTTTGAATGAATTAGTGGCGTGATATCAAAGATAGATGAATTCAAAACATGCATCTTGTTGGTTAACTCACCGTATAGAGGAGAGTCTAAATTCATCTGTTTTCGTTTGCCATCAGACGTCAATCCCATTTTGTAGCCGATACGCACTTCCGATTGGCTTAGCCGGTGTTGAATACCCAATTCTTGAATTTGATAGGCGTCCGAACGGGTCATTTGAATTTTGGCCTGACTCCATTGTTCAAGAGAGCGTTTAAACAGGCGCGCTTCTGTCAATTGGCGGGCGATTTCTGACTTTTTTTGCATTTCCATAGTGATAAATCCTAACGTAAACGGATGCCCTCTATTTAAGAGTTTTAAATGTATTTCTGCAAGCGACTTTTTTCCTTTGTCTTTGGCTTTTGCGGTTGACTGTTATTTTTGTATTCTCTTAAATGGTTAGGAATGAACCTAGATACCCGAAAAATATACGATATTACGCCGACCGTATCATCGAAAATGGCCGTTTTTCCTGGCGATACCGAGTATGAAAACTCGTATTTGATGTCATTTGAAAAAGGGGATCATTTGAGCCTCTCAAAAATTCAAACGACGGTTCATTTAGGGGCTCATGCCGATGCTCCCAGTCATTACCATGCCAGCGGTGTTTCGATAGAAGCGCGAGATCTGAATTTGTACCTTGGGCGTGCGCAAGTGATCACAGTGACTGAAAAACGCGGGCATCGTATTGGTCTGAGTGATATTAAAACTGAAATTTTAGCTCCGCGAGTCTTGTTTAAAACAAACTCGTTTCCAGATCCCGATCATTGGAATAATGATTTCATGGCGCTATCGATTGAGCTCATTCGCCATCTTCATCAAAAAGGTGTACGTCTAGTGGGTATCGATACGCCGTCGGTAGATTTAGCTGACGATAAAATTTTAGAAGTGCATAACGAGATTTACAGGTCTGACTTAGCTATTCTAGAAGGAATAGTGTTGTCGGAAGTTCCAGATGGCGTTTATGAATTAATAGCGCTGCCACTCAAACTAAAAGGGGCGGAAGCCTCACCATTGAGGGCTGTTCTTGTGGAAAGATTAGGGTAGAAACTATGGAAAAAATTTTAAATTATATCAATGGTGAATGGATTGCTCCTTCCGGCGGGAAATTTCTGCCTAATAAAAATCCGGCAACGGGCGCTGACTATTCACTAGTTCCTGATTCTGATGCCAACGATGCAGAGGCGGCTATTTCTGCGGCTCACTCCGCATTTCCCACTTGGTCGAAAACGTCGATTCGTGAACGCAGTCATTTGATTCGAAAACTAGCCGACTTAATAAAAGAAAATGCGGATACTCTGGCGATGGAAGAAACTATCGATAATGGAAAACCTTTAAAGCTTGCCGGTACGGTCGATATCCCTCGCAGTGAATTGAACTTTAGATTTTTTGCTGACCTTGCCATTAGTTTGCATGGAGAAGCCTACCGATCTGACTCTAATACGATGAGCTACACAGAGTACGCGCCACTGGGGCCAGTGGTTTGTATCTCGCCATGGAATTTACCACTGTATCTTTTGACTTGGAAAATTGCGCCGGCTCTCGCCGCGGGATGTACGGTTGTAGCAAAACCATCGGAAGTAACGCCAATGACTGCGTATCGACTAAGTCAACTAACTGCGCAAGCGGGATTTCCTAAAGGCGTTCTAAATTTTTTGCATGGGCGAGGCAGTTTGCTTGGCGAAAAGCTTTGTACAGATCCCCGAGTGAAAGCGATTTCTTTTACGGGTAGTACACAAACAGGACGCAGTATTTCCACATTGGCGGCACCGTTATTTAAAAAATTGGCGTTAGAAATGGGTGGAAAAAACCCAGTCGTTGTTTTTAATGATGCTGAGTATGAAAAAATGCTAACAACGGTCGTTCGATCTAGTTTTTCCAATCAGGGGCAAATCTGTTTAT
>CAZCHT010000195.1:0-8165 GCA_964498705.1 uncultured Bdellovibrio sp.
TGACTTTATTTCGATTTCAATATCTTGCAATTTAGTTTCTTTAAGTTTTATAACAGCCTTATTTGCTTTACTATAAATTATGTCTCCATTTTCTGGATTGATTTTAGGAAAAGTTAAATCAGAGAAAACTTGTTCATCTAGATTGCCTTCTTCAATGATCGCTTCGGTTAATTCTTTTTTGAGATTATTAATTGCAAGTTGAGAAATTTTACAAATAGTTTTGGGATTTAAATCAATAGCTATTTCAGGTAAACATTTAGTTTTGCAGTCTAAGCAGACCCCTGCTTCAGTGGCAGTGCCGTAAACTGTATAAAATAGTATAGTAACAGAGAATATTATGCGCTTTATCATTCTACTTAATTTTAGCTTTGATCAAGTCTTGAAGATGTAACAAACCAATTGGTTTCTTGGGCGTCGGTGAATTTTTATCCAACACAAACAGCATTTGAATGCGGAACTCTTCCATCATGAAAAGGGCTTTCTCCGCCAATTCTGAGGCATCAATTGTACGCGGGTTCATTGTCATCAAATCTTTCGCCTGTCCATCAAGCGGATTTTGATTTTTTTCTAAACGGCGACGAATATCACCATCAGTAACCACACCAGTCAGATTACCATTCACATCTACAACACCGGCGCATCCGCGAACATCTCGATGAGTCATGATAGACAGTACCGATTTAATTTCTGTGTCCAAATTAACGATGGGAAGTCCATCACCGACATGCATAAGGTCTTTTACGCGAGTTAATAATTTAAAACCTAAACTACCACCCGGATGGTACTGAGCAAAGTCTTCGGTCGTGAAACCTTTAAGCATTAACACCGACATTGCTAAAGCATCACCCATAGCTAGTGTTGTCGTTGTTGAAGCTGTCGGTGCTAATTGCAGCGGACAGGCTTCCTTTTCAACTCGAACAGAAATCACGGCTTGGGCCGCCTTTGCTAACGAACTATTTAGATTGCCAGTCATTGCGATCAGTTTGATACCTTTACGAGCCACATAAGTCATAATTGTATTTAGCTCGTAGCTTTCTCCGCCATACGACATGGCAAGTACGATATCATGTTCAGTAATGATACCTAAATCACCGTGCGAGCTCTCTGCCGGATGTAAATAGATAGCGGGTGTGCCCGTCGAAGAAAATGTGCTGGCAATTTTCCGTGCAATCTGGCCCGATTTACCAATGCCAGTAACAACCAGTTTACCTTTGCATTGAAAAATCCATTCTGCGGCCTTCACGAAGTCAGCATTTAAATAACGAACGCTGTCCGTAATGGCTTTGGATTCAATTTCTAAAACGGACTTTGCTAAATCAAGAATGCGTTCTTGCATTAACTTTCTCTTTCATTTTCAAATTAGCCTTAACGTTTGATGATTTAACATTCGTTTTAGCACTAAATGCCGCTTTCTTAGCTTTTTTACCCAATGTCGCTTCGATAAAGCTACGGAACAACGGATGAGGCTTAAGTGGCGTAGATTTAAATTCTGGATGGAACTGAACCGCGACAAACCATGGGTGATCCGGCAATTCAATAATTTCTACTAGGTTACGCTCTTTACAAATACCAGATGCACGCAATCCTTTTTTCTCTAACAAATCTTTAAATTGATTATTGAACTCGTAACGATGGCGATGACGCTCAAAAATCCTCTCGCTTTTATACACTTCATACGCTTTCGTGCCTTTAGCGATATCACACGGGAATGAACCCAAGCGCATTGTTCCACCTTTTTGCATGAGGTGTTTTTGCTCAGTCATAAAATCGATAACGAATTGCCCTTTACGTTCTTTTTCATCCACAAACTCACGCGATGTCGCATCTTTAATTCCGCACACGTTTCGTGCGAACTCAATAGTTGCTAACTGCATACCAAAACAGATTCCGAAATAAGGAATCGAGTTTTCACGTGCATATTTAATCGCCGCTAGTTTTCCTTCAACACCACGTGAACCGAAGCCACCTGGAACTAAAACGCCACTAATACCCATTAAATGATGATGAATATTTTTTTCATTCAATTTTTCAGAATCCACATAAACAATCTCAACCGATGAATTGTTGGCGATACCACCATGAATAATCGATTCATGTAATGATTTATAGGACTCTTTCAAATCCACATATTTACCAACAACAGCGATTGTTGTTTTGTATTTTGGCGTTTTAACTGATGTTACGATTTGCTGCCAGCCCGAGAAATCAAATCGCGATGCCTTTAGGTCTAATTTCTTAATAACTAAATCATCTAATTTTTCTTGATGCAGACGCATTGGAACTTCGTAAATTGTCGAAGAATCTTGAGCTGCAATTACGCTTTCAGCCGGCAGCGAGCAGAACAAACCAATTTTTTTCTTTAAACTGTAATCAATCGGTTTTTCTGATCGGCAGATAAGGAAATCAGGCTGCATACCAATCTGCTGAAGTTCTTTCACCGAGTGCTGAGTCGGTTTACTCTTCAGCTCACCGGCTGCTGCGATATAAGGAACATAGGTAACGTGAATTAACACGGAACCATCTGGTCCTAACTCAGTTCGCAACTGACGAACAGCTTCTAAGAATGGTAAGCTTTCGATGTCACCTACTGTACCGCCAATTTCAACGATGATAATTTCGTTGCCTTGAGCACAGTGATAAACACGTTGCTTAATTTCATCCGTAATATGAGGAATAACTTGAACCGTGCCGCCTAAAAAATCACCGCGGCGTTCACGTTGAATCACCGTATCGTAAATCTGACCAGTAGAAACTGAATTCGCTCGAGTCATGATCGCCGAAGTAAAGCGCTCGTAGTGACCTAAATCCAAGTCTGTTTCCGCACCGTCTTCAGTCACATACACTTCACCATGTTGAAATGGTGACATCGTTCCTGGATCCACATTGATATACGGATCCATTTTCATGATCGTAACTTTAAAACCCTTAGCTTCTAGTAATGCACCTAGGCTCGCCGCCGCTAGTCCCTTACCAATCGAAGAGACCACACCGCCCGTAACGAAGATGTACTTTTGTTTCATAGGCTTTTTAACTGATTTTTTTGTAGAGATACGAAGATTGCTATTTTTCATGATTTAATTTTATCCAATTTTCTACTTTTTGTATATCCTCTGGAACGTCGACTCCTTGAAAAAAATGATGCGTTTTGATGACCTTTATTTTGGCACCTAGACTCATCGCCCTGAGCTGCTCAAGGGACTCACTTTTCTCTAAAATCGATACCGGGGATTGACAAAAAGTCTGCAAAAACGAGTGGCGAAACCCGTAAAGTCCAATATGTTTGAGACAGACAGGACTCGGGAACAATTTGTCTGTGATTTCAGTTCTAGAGAATGGAATCGGAAAACGGCTAAAATAAATAGCCTGTGATTTATCGTTCAAAATAACTTTGACATTATTAGGAGATTGAAACTCGTCCGCCGAGTTAAAATCTTGCCCTAATGTCACTAAATCCAGCTGCAAATCTTGCTCTAAAGCCGTCACCAACTGATCAATAACCTCCGGGTTAATAAGAGGCTCATCTCCCTGAATATTGATAACGATATCGGGATTTAATCCCTTTACGGCGGCATGAACTCGGTCGGTACCTGACGGTAAATTAGGATCTGTGAATACCACCTGACAATCAAGTCCCTTGACCTCGTCAGCAATCGACTGGCTGTCAGTGGCTAATATTACTTTATCTAGTTTCTGGCTTTTAAGAGTGCGTTCTACGACTCGTCGGATGAGTGATTTACCGGCTATTTTGGCGAGGGGTTTATCGGGAAACCGAGTGGCTTTCAAACGTGAAGGAATAACCCCAATTCGTAGCATATTTAGTATCTCACTTCCTATTTATAAATTTATACAGCTGTTTCTTTAAATCATCAATACCGTCTTTTTTTAAAGATGATATTGGGTATTTATATTTCAGCTTAATATCCTCATCGAATTCATCCATTCGCTTCATTATTTGCGAACGTGATAGCTTGTCAGCTTTAGTCATCGCTACGATCAATGGTACACCAATGTGCTCCGAAAACTCCTGAATCATTTTCTCGTCCGGACTCCAAGAACGGCGAATATCCATCACCAGAACTAGAGCTTTCAATTTTTCAGCCGTACTCAAATAACTTTCGATCATGACTTTCCAGTCATCTTGTTCGTCATGGCTGCGAGCCGCAAAACCATAACCCGGCATATCGACTAGAACGAATTCATTATTAAAATCAAAAAAGCTCAGTAAACGCGTTTTTCCCGGCGTTCCGCTGACATTCGCGATCTTTTGATTAGAGATCGCATTAATAAGAGACGATTTACCAGCATTTGAGCGTCCGACGAAGGCGACTTCAGGTTGCCCTGTTTTAGGGTAATCTTTCGCTAACGTGCAGCTCTTGATGTATTTAACAAATGTCATGCACTAGCTGTATCAAGGACCTCCGTATTTCTCAAGTCTTAGAATAGAAATTAGTAAAAAGGTTCTATTCGAAATAGCCCTGGCTAGATGACCTAGAAACCTGGCGCTGACTTTGTAATTAGACTTCAAAAACAAAGGAGATCTAATGAACTATCTTATCAAGCCCCTTTCAACTCAAGGCATCGCCGTCGCAATTTCTGACTTTATGACCATGGGGACAGATAAAAACTGTCAATACCCAGTCAACTCTGCCGATGCCAGCGAACGCCATGTACGCTTTGAATATCGCGACGGAAACCTTTTTGCGAAAGATATGCGAAGTCAGTTGGGAACGTTTGTTAACGGCGAGCCCATCACAGAAGCTAAATTGAGCTATAACGACATTCTCACCATCGGCGACTTAGAATTTCAAATCGTGAGTCCGGAGGAAAAAACCCAATTCCCGCTGACCAGCAAAAACTATATTTGGAACGAAGAACTTAGTAGCCTTGTCTATGGCTCACGTTCAGATTTTCCGATCTTGATGCTAGGCTCATCAGGCACTGGAAAAGAAATTATCGCTAAAGCCATTCATCAAAGTTCTCGCCGCGGTGAAGGTCCCTTAGTTTGTGTTAACTGCTCGGCGCTGACAGAAACTCTAGTTGAATCTGAACTTTTTGGTCATATTAAAGGCAGCTTTACTGGCGCTGTTTCTGATCGCAAAGGCGCGTTTGAATCGGCCCGCGGCGGGACCCTATTTTTAGACGAAATCGGCGATCTACCTTACTCGATCCAAGCTAAACTATTGCGTGCTTTAGAGAACAATGAAATTCGCCCGGTAGGCTCTGATCGCACCATCCAGACGGACGTTCGGATTTTAGCGGCGACTCATAAAAATCTTTCTGAAAATATCCGGCAAGGAACGTTTCGTTTAGATTTGTACTATCGTTTGAATGTCATTCAAATATCACCACCCGACTTAATCCACCGTATGGAAGACTTCGATACTCTGCTTGGTGAATTCTGCAAAAACTATCGCGTGCGATTTTCCTTTGCAGCCATTGCCGAACTAAAGAAATACAACTGGCCGGGAAATATTCGTGAGTTAAAGAATCTGGTCGCTCGTTGCAGCGCTCTCTACCCTCATGAAATGATCACAGAAGGACACATTGGTAAACTATTAGATAAAGACGTTTCCGAATCCTCTCTAGAAAACGAAATGGTTAACACCCGCACTGGGCAACCGTTACCGATCATCAAGGAAATCGAAAAACAAATGATTATCAAGCGACTCACAGTTAACAAAGGGAACCAAAAATTAACGGCCCTGGAACTAGGAATGCCGAAAAGCACTCTGCATGACCGCTTGAAATACTACGATATCGATGTGCTGAATTTTAAACAGAAACCGGCATAGTTATTTTTTTAATACGAAATTTTTAAAATAAATTTGAGTGATCTTACCTTTTGTAAGGTCCTCATTTAATTCTCTGATAATTTTATCTAACATGCGACGTTTTCCTTCGACAGTATCGATTTCATCATAAGAAAACGAACGAATCTGTCCTTGAATACGATCCAATAATTCCGCCTCACGATCTGTCATCTCTACCATCACATCTGAAGAATTACCCTGAATGTAGAGTTCAATGGCGACCATTGGATTTGTTCCCGAATTTTTAGATCTTTGGATATTAACAACGATACGTCGTAGTGACATTATATTCTGACTGACTCTAGAGGAATTATAAAAATCCTCGACATCCCCCGTATCGTAAATGAACTTTTGGGCCGATAGCTCTTCCATCGAGTGCACGAAAAGTTGCTCATCATCTTTGATCAGCCCACTCGTTGCGATTTTAAATACAGTAAATCCTAATCCAACGACACCGGCTATAATCAGCACTAACACGGCTTTTTGAGCCTTACTGAATGTTCTAATTTCGGCCAACCGATGACCTAGACTTTGGCCGCCAGACTTAAGTAGGGCCAACAGTTTCTTCAGATAGTGTGGCCCTGTTTCTTTTGCAAATGTTATTAAACTGGATTTAACAAAGTAGAATATTTTTATAGCTAATTGATTTAAATGACTCAGTAATCTTTTAGCTCGGGCTTTTAAACTGTTCGCCTTCTGCTGTTCCATGATCAAATCGATATCAACAAGCTCGATATCTAAGTTCTCATTTCCAATTTCTGAAATGGCTTCTAGTTCTTGAAGAAACTCAGGACTATTGTCTTGGATGGCCTTCTCTAGTAGTTCAATTGAAGTGTGGTCTTTATCATCCGGTTTTGAATCAGTCATTCTTGACCATTGTACGAGATTCAAACTCTAGTCTGCAAGTTTTTTGATAGCTGAGCTAGAATGAAAGTATGACAAAATATATTTTTACCAAATTAATATACGCGGCTGCCTTGATTGGTCTAGTTTCTGGGTGCGCTCAAATTGAACGTCGCCAGCAAAAGGAAAATACAGATTCGGAAAGTATCTCTGGTGGTGGCACTATGCAAACCCCCGGTGTGTACAAAAATAAAATTCGTGATCTTGAAAAGAATCTAATCACTCAACAAGATAAATCATTGTACTCAAAATTACTGCCATGGTTTTCATCTGAAGAAGAACAGCTCAGTTTTTTAAGAAATACAGATTATGAAGATAAACAAAAATGGGTAATGAAAACTCGTATATTAAATCGCCCAACTGAGCTTGCCGGCCGCTACAAAAGAATGATTGATAATCAAGATATCGCCATCGGAATGCCAAACGAAATCGTTAAAAAAGCTTGGGGCGACCCACAGAATATAGAATCATCTGGAAATTCACTCTTTAAAAACGAGAAATGGCGCTACTTGCGAACGGTATCCACCACCGACGGTTTTAAACAAGAAAAACGCGTCGTGTATTTTGAAGGTGGACGAGTTGTTGGCTGGGAAACTGACTAATTTGCCTTCTGGGCGCTCGCTGTCACTTTCTTAGAAGAGACCTTCTGAGCTTTGGACAAACAAAAATCAACGAAGCCTTTTGATTCTTCGCCTTTTAGTTCAGTAGCGATATATTCCGTAATTTCATCACTACTGATTTTGGTAATTTGATCTATTTTAGAATTCTCACCCCAGTAAGAAACCAATCGAGTAGAAACACACTTACAGTATTCAGGCGCTTTGAAGTTAATCCACTCCTGATCTTCCTCATTAGTGTCAGAGGCTGCCTTTATACTTTTAGATTCTTCTTTTAAACAAATCTCGGCCACTTGACTTTTCATACCCGACATCCGCTGCTCATTTTGAGACGGTTGATGAACGTGGACAAACGAATAGAACACCCACTTAGAAATAAGTGCCACGGTTAACAGAAGGACAAATCCAAACACCATTTTAGTTTGGAACGGAAGTTTGTAGGACTGATTATTGGACTGCATTTAAGGCCCTCCTATCGTATAAAAAAACCGCGTACCTATTTTTCGGTTTTGTAAAATACGACTTGAAATCCACATCCCTTTAAATGGTTTTCATCAGCGTTGAATTGACTTTAAAAAAATATATTTGCGAAAAATGTCTAAAGATTATTCGCTGTCTTGAACTGAAACTGATCCAATTTTGGGAAAAAATGTTAGTACGCATACGTCTTTAAATCATCATAGTAAATGATGTCTTGAAACGCCTGAGGATAGGTGTTTCTCTTTTTACTGAGTTTTAGAAAATCCTGATTGTGTTGTGAAAGTTAGGCAGGGGATTTAGACGGTCAAGCGGGCATGCTGGCAAACGGTCAATCCGTTCCTGACCCTGATGGCGG
>CAZCHT010000196.1:0-8071 GCA_964498705.1 uncultured Bdellovibrio sp.
CACGGACCTTGTTTTTATTATTTGGAATTTGCACTTATAAGAAACATCCTCTCGACCGATTTTTTAAGTTCATGGCATTCACGTTGCAGTCTTATAATAGGTAGTATCTGAATGTTTTTAACTCAGTTAAGGGAGGACGATTTGAAACTCGCACTTGTTGGACAACCCAATTTAGGAAAAACAACCTTAGCTCACATTCTTCAATTTCAGTATCCAGAAAAAATATCTCTAGTTCCCGATAAATTTGAAATAATTAAAAGAGATCAATTGCCCGAACCTAAAAATGTTTTATCTTTAAAACACTACCAACGCGCCCTCTTTTTCTTTCAAAAAGAACTCGAGGAATTAGTATGTTTGGGATCTGCCGATAAAATTGTTGTTTGTCATGGTAGCACTCTAGACGTTTTAAAATACTGGCCTGACAGTTTGGAATCATTCTTCGACGAAATCCACAGTACTTTGAAAGCCGAGACGCAAAGATATGATTGGGTTTTGCAATTGGTTTCTCCAGAGGACCACGACGAAATCTACCCTCACCTATCCAAAGGCCCAAAGAACATCTGGATGCGACACCCCCAATATATTTCTATCACAGTAGAAAAAGATTTCAATTTGACGGCAAGAAAACTCGCGAATATTTTGCTTCAGATAATTGAAAAGGTTCCGTACCAGCAGATTTTAGAATCCATTACAGATAAATCCTGGCCGTACAGCCCTCGCGAAGATAACTTAATTGAAAAACCAATTCAAAACTAACAAAGGATTCTTATGAAAAAAATGAAAGCCGCAGTTTTCGTTCGGCCCGGGAAAATTGAACTTCAAGAAAAGCCAATTCCCGAAGTTGGTCCAACGGACGCACTATTAAAAATTACCACCACAACGATTTGTGGCACGGATGTCCATATTTTAAAAGGTGAATATCCAGTCAAACCTGGTCTAACTATTGGTCACGAACCTGTCGGTACAATAGCGGCCGTTGGAAGCGCGGTCAGTGGCTACGAAATCGGACAGCGAGTGATCGTCGGCGCCATCACCCCTTGTGGCCAATGCAGCCCTTGCTTGGATAACAATCATTCACAATGTGGTGGCCATGCCATGGGTGGTTGGAAATTTGGAAATAGTATCGACGGCTGCCAAGCTGAGTATGTATTAGTTCCAAACGCAATGGCCAACTTAACAGCGATTCCCTCTACGCTGAGCGATGAACAGGTTTTAATGTGTCCAGATATTATGAGCACAGGGTTTAGCGGAGCAGAGAGTGGCCAAATCAGAATTGGTGATTCCGTTGCCATTTTTGCCCAGGGCCCTATTGGACTCTGCGCTACGGCCGGAGCCAAACTTAAAGGTGCCAGTGAGATTTATACTATCGACGGCTTAGAAGGACGTCTTGAAATTTCTAAACGCCTTGGCGCCACTAAGACTATTAACTTTAAAACTCATGATCCTATTTCCGTAATTATGGACGCTACTCATGGCCGAGGTGTTGATGTGGCCATCGAAGCGTTAGGAACTCAGGGCACTTTTGAATCCTGTTTACGAGTTTTAAGACCCGGGGGAACGCTTTCGAGCCTAGGTGTCTATTCCGGTAAACTCACTCTTCCATTAGATGCATTTGCCGCAGGACTGGGTGATCACAAACTGGTTACCACTTTGTGCCCTGGAGGGAAAGAGCGCATGCGTAGACTATTAAATGTCGTCGCATCAGGAAACGTCGATTTAAAACCACTGGTCACTCACAGATTTAAATTGGATGAAATTGAAAAAGCGTATGACCTGTTTGCCAATCAACGCGACGGAGTTTTAAAAGTAGCGATTACACCTTAATTAAAAAGAAGAGAACTGGCCATAGCCTTAGCCTTATTTAGGTTTACCGCTATGGCTTTCTAACCTAGGCGACTTGAAGAGCCAGTGCCTTAGGAATACTAATCTCAAGTCCACAGTGTCCAAGACGCGTCGTCAATCGGCCCAATAAACCGTCTGCAGGAACGGCGAAAACCCAAAATGCGGCGTCATGGCACATTTGATTTTTCTTAGCGACATAGACTGACAATTCATTTTTGTTTTTCTTAACATCTACGAATACGTCTTTTTTTTCAATCCCTGGTAAAATTAAAAAAAGACTGTACTCTTTTTCATTTTCAGAAAGAGTGAATGGCGCCCTTGCCGTTTTCTTGGTTAGAATATTAAGTTTTTTTAATCGCATTGATTTTACTTTTTCTGACGAAACTAATTCTTGGTGATTCATATTTCCCCTCCCAATCGAAATTTGATACTGGAAATGTATTTTCAATCTTTGTGCCAAGAGTGCTTTGAACTTAATCAAATTTCGTTATTCGCAAGAATTCAGTCGATAAATTCAATTTGGAACCAATACTTTACTTAGTACTTTCCTTTCGCTGTTGACTTACAATTTTAGCTAACTCTGCAAGACCTGTATTTACTTTTTTGACAAACGATTTTTCATGAGGGACAAATACGAAGTTAGGATGCTGGGACCACAAAGCTTTCAGTTTTGTATCTATCTGTAGAGCTTGCTCGATTGATTCCGTGCGCGTGGGATTTCCGCCCTCGATCGATATCCCCCCTACGGCGGCTGTTTCAAAAAAAATTACTGCATCGTAGCGCGATAGTTCCTTTTTTAAAGACGTTCCCAAATGCTTAAAAAAATCGTCGGAAGAACTCGGCCAATAAACGGCGCCGTCGACGGTTCCTCTATCACATAGAAGAATCCGGCTATTATAGTGAGCCGCTTGCGCATCTTCCAGATTCAATTGAACGTGGTAAATCGCCCGTTGCGTGGCTCGACGAACCCCATTTTCTCCACCGCGAGGAAATCCGCCCATATAAAGCAACGTGGCAGCTTCGGGTACAATAACGACTTCGTCTCCGATCTCACGGCGATAAAGATCAGCCGCGGTTGTTTTACCGCCGCCAGGACCACCAGTTAAGACAACTCGGCAACTTTTTTCCACACACCCTTCCTTTTTAATAAAAATTAAACTGTGAATTTCCAATATTTTTCTATAGAAAAATTTAAAAATCCTTGAAATAAATTATCTAAGTTTAACCAAATTGTATAGACCAGAATGCGGAACGTTCAAAACGAGATTGCGTGTTAAATTGGTACGCTCTTATTTGAGCCCATCATCTGAATCCTAAATTGTGGTCTCAATTCAATCATAAAGTAGTCATGGTAATATACCGAATAAAACCTGAATGAAGCCTTTTGTCTCGGCCATAAAGTGGATCTGTTTAATTGGACTACTTTGGGCCAATACTATGCACCATTGGATTTTTCCGGTACTGACTTTTTCTGCCATTGTGCTTTTTTCGTTATTTAAACTTAAATCTAACCCAAACAAATACATCAATTCCCGCGGGTATGTCGTTCTTTCGAAATCTAACGAACTAGAACATCGATATATTGCTTCACAAATTCTGCAGCGTAAATTAAGAAATCAAGAAATTGTACATCATATAAATGGAAATCGAACGGACAATGAAGTTTCTAATCTTTGTGTGATGAATAACGAAAAACATGAACATTTTCATGCTTGGCTAGATTGGAAGAAAGAAAAATGTGGGTCCTATCCAACGATGTCGGAACAAAAGCGCATTCTTGCAAAGGAATATAGCGGTATATTACTTTCGGGTTACAAATCACCGAAATCAGCTCCAACGAAAATCCCCCCTTATAAAGTTAAATTTGAGAACCGAACGGATATAGAAAAACGTCTATTTAACGTATTAAGAGAAGAACGGCGCCGACTTGCAAATGAAAACAACCTTCCCGCCTACGCCATATTTGATGACCGAACGCTAATTGAATTTTGTGACCAAATACCCGACACAGAATCTTCAATGTTAAAAATTACCGGCATGAGTCCAATCAAATTCAAAATGTACGGTCACACTTTCATATCAATTATTAAAGACTTCAAAGAAGGCAACGAATCATTTGCTTCCAAAAAGAAAGACGCTTAGGTAATTTGTAGGTAACTATTCTTCACAAATACGCATCCATCTTTCGTGCACCAAACTCCTTCACGGCAGCCCGTTGGTTGCAAGACCGGCATAATAACCGCAGATTCGCTTTCTCATCGCTACCACCCTTTGCTTTCGGATGTATGTGATCCACTTCCAGCGCATAACCAGATCCGCAGTTCTGGCATTTGCCATCGGCCTTGCGGAATACTTCACGTCTGACTTCGGCTTTGGAATTCTGAACAATGTCGCGATGTTTCCTGGACGTTGCGACTTTTTCTCTCGCGGGTTTGCTGGGGTCTAATTGCTCCAGTCCCATATCGCATAACGTCTCGAACAGCTCTCCCAATGGCATATCTGGAGTTTTGTGAGCCAGTAGTCCCTTTAGCGTTTCGATTTTGTCTTGCAGGCTTTTTGAGGCTTGGAATTTAAGTTCTACTTTTTCTTCCGTGATGATTCGGATTTGATCTGGCTTTGATGGCACTTGGTGGGACGCCATTGATACGGTGATTCGTTCAGCTTCTCGGATTGGTTTTGTGCTGATCTTATCAAATACGTCTTGTTTTTCTTCTTTAGTAAACAATTTGCCCGCGTATTTCTTTTCTTGATTGAACAGTGATTGCGCCAAACTGATGTGACTCAGCGATAGTTCGCCGCTGGCTAGTTTTTCTTCAATTTCTGGGATTTCTTTTAGCAGCCTCATCGCCGCAATACGTCTGTAGGCTTGATCATCCGAATATCCCAAATGCTTTGTCGCAAAATCATGAAGGGATCTGTAACCCAGATCGGCGAACAGGCGTCTTCTTTCTATTTCTCGGAAATGATGCAGAACCTTTGTTAATAGCTCGCGCTCTTCTTTTGCTAAGGCTTCGACTCTTGAGATTAATGTGCTGTCGCCGATATTTTTTAGATTCATCGCTATTCTCCTATCTTCGTCCGGAGATAGCTTATCATGCATTTTTAGCGCCGGGTCTTTATCGCGAAGGTTGAATTATGGCGAAGATAATTTTTAGATTCGATCCATCGCCTTGCTAACAGAATCTCTTTATCTGTGCCTTGGAATTTGTTTTTACTAACGATTATAGAATTATCTAACACATAAACGCTCGTTAGGTTTTTCCGATCAAACCAGTGTCAATCTTATTTTATCTTAGATCAATGCGAAAACAATTAGAGTCTTAGGTTAGCTGCCAAATAGTATTAACTCTGGCGAAATAGCGGATAGAAATTTATCCCATACAAATCCTTGTTAATCGGAGCTAATACCTCACCCTATTTTTCAGCGTCAATTCACATAACTCTTGATTGATATTCGTTCCATATAATAGCCTCTGAAACCTATGAGAAAACCCTATTCGATTTTAATCTTTTCATTAACTGTCTTCGGATTTTTGCTAAACACAAATTGTGCTAAACCTGCGAATACAGATAGCGAGCCAATCCTCTCAGGTCGGGTTTCTCCCCTGCCGACACCGACGCCGTCGATGGAACCTGAAAAGCCGTTAGAACAAAATAACCATATCGACTATCCCAAAGAGTATTCGAAAGCAGTCATCCAAAATATCGAAAACTTATCTCTATCACCTCAATACCCTATGAACCCTGGACTCTCATCTGTCAGTCGACGTTGTCTTTCTAAAGATTGTCAGAATAGATTTGTAAGCTTGATCATTTCCGGCGCTGATGTTTCGGCGATGTGTAGTGGCGTTCCTTTGGCTAAGAATCTTGTTCTGACTAATTTTCATTGCATTAATAAACTCGCTTTTGATCCTTCCAAAAACGTTTTTACTGCTGGCGTCTATGCGCTCAGTCCTATGTACAAAAACGACATTCCAAGATCCGTTCAGGTTAAAAAAGTCGTTGCGCATTCTCCAATGAATTATTTTAGACCTGACCTTATGGGACATCCTTATTCGATGGACTATGCTATCTTGGAACTCGAAACAGATTTGGACATCACACCTCCAAAAACTAATTTCACTTATGGCTTTAATGATGGGGAAACATACACCGTGTTGGAATTCGCGCCATATGCCTCTGGTGAATTTGATGAACAACGAACTCTACGAGAATACAAGTGCAAGGCTATCCACAACAGCATTTTTGGACCGGCAGCCAAATCCGAAACGTTTCCTATTTCTTTTTTCTCTGATTGCCCCATTGGCCCCGGTAATTCTGGTTCTCCTATTTACAATAGCCACGGTGAACTCGTTGGAATTATCGCTGGTCAGATTAATCCTCTATATTTTGAATACCTTTCTCAATTTAGCATCGGATTCGGCTTACTTCCGTCGCGCTTTAAAAATGTGGGTTGGGGAAATTTGTTACTGTGTCTGCCAATTGTAAAAAATGGAGTCGTTACATCCAGTGTTGGATCAAACTGTGACAGCGAGCTCTCTAATGTTGCCTCTAAAAACAACGTGTCTATTTCGCAGAAAAAAATGAAGGCAATGGAATATTTCCTATCTAAGAACCCGCCTCAAAATTCTTTCTTTCACATGTCTCCGAAACAGTTGAAAGAAACACGTCAGGGTTTTTTATATGGATGGGTAATTGGTTCTACAGTTGTTCAGGTACCTGATTGTATTTATCAAGACAAATGGAATCGAGGTCGCCAGTTAGAGGGATTAATATTAAAGGCGGTGACTCCGAAGCTTAATATCTACGGCCAATATGAAGATGTGCTTTTCGGATTCGATTTTCCTACCTATATTAAATTTGAAGATCTGGAAAATTTAGAGTCAGGGAAAAAAGCGAAAATTAAAGTTTTCAGTGGTATTTCCGGCGATCTAATCTCAAATCCCGCCTCTAATTCCCAACTCAAAAAATATGATCCTAAGCAATTGATTTATAGCTCGGAGATTTCTTTTTGTGAATAGGCCCTTATCAATTTTGTCCTCACTTTTTTCTAATGATATCACGACATCCCAAGAAACTGCACCCACTAGTCAACCGCAAATAACACCGTACTATTCAAATTCTATCTCAACTGAAACAAATTTATAGTAAGTATAAAGTTTCTGATTGGGCCCTGTTAGGATATTATTAAATGAGTTTGGCCGATCGCGCCAATTAGATCGAACGTTTGCTTTACCTCTCCGTTTTTAATTCAATATTCAAATGCAAATAAAAACTTTGGTTCTTCTGGTGGCTTTTTCTTGGAACGCGTTGGCATGGGGACCTATCGGTCATCGTGCTGTTGGATTGATTGCGGATGCTAATTTAAGTCCGACCGCCAAAACCGGCATTGCTCAGTTACTAAATCGTCAAACGCTGGCGGACGTAGCCAACTGGGCCGACGTTGTAAAAGTTGGACCCTATTACTCGGCTACAAAATGGTACCATTTTGATAGCGTTCCTGATCGCGTGACTTACTTGCAAAGTTTAGCGGCTATGACTCCAGAACAAAAGGCATTAGGTGGGCTGGTCGAAGTCATCCTGGCCAGCAAAGACATTATTAAAGCCTCAAATCGCACTCTGTCAGAAAAATCAGATGCCATTAAATTCATAACTCATTTTATCGGTGATCTTCATCAGCCTCTACACACCGGGCGTCCCGAGGACCGAGGGGGAAATGATATTCCCGTTAATTGGTTTGGATCAAAAATGAACTTACATTCGGTATGGGATTCTGGGATTATATTGACTGGACACAAGGACATCATCAAACCGCAAATGTCATTGGAACAAGCCAGTATTGCCTATGCTCAGTATTTAGTTAAAGCCTACACCACATCTCGATTTGTATATCAATCCACAGATACGGAAACGTGGATGAATGAATCCATCAGTCTTCGCGCCCAAGCCTACGATCAGCTTTATAATAAAGACCAAAATCGATATTTGGCCCTAAATACACCGCAAGTGGATTCGCGAGTTTTAATGGCAGGTCTTCGGTTGGCAGATACGATAAACCAAATATTTGCAGGCCTTCCTATTCCGCCAAAAGAAACATTATTCAAACAACAGATTGAAAATATTGTCGGAAGCTTGACTAAACTCATCAATCTAAGACCTTAAGCTGACGGCAAGTTGATTTTCAACGTCGTCTCTACCTATTTGAATAGATTTTTTTTTAATTTATTTT
>CAZCHT010000197.1:0-8019 GCA_964498705.1 uncultured Bdellovibrio sp.
GTCTGATATTTTTATTTTTTTCGAATTCTTTACTAGCGAAAACGGTTTACTATGAGCTCAACATTGAAAACAAAAAGATTATTATTACCGGTCACGAAGTCGATTTTGCACTAACGGTAAATGGTGGCATTCCTGCGCCTACTTTAGAATTTACAGAAGGAGATGATGCCGAAATTGTCGTAAACAATAAACTTGCTACAGAAGAGACGTCACTTCATTGGCACGGAATTTTACTTCCTCCCGAAGAAGATGGTGTTGCTTACGTCAATACGCCGCCTATATTTCCAGGCAAATCGCGAACTTTTAAATTTAAAATCAGACAGCATGGAACCTATTGGTATCATTCACACACTATGGTCCAAGAACAAAAAGGAGTCTATGGTGCCATTGTCATTCACCCCAAGAAAGAAACTATCAAAGCAGATAAAGAGGCCATAGTTGTTCTCAGCGATTGGTCTGATGAAAACGCAGATCAAATCATTCGAAACCTAAGAAAGGATGGCGACTACTATCTTTACAAGAAAAACTCAGTGCGCTCGATTTTTGGCGCGGCCAAAGCGGGTAAGCTTAAAACTTATTTTAGCAATGAACTTGATCGTATGGGCGGAATGGATCTATCGGACGTTGGTTATGATGCCTTCCTAATCAATGGAAAGAAAGATTCTCAATTATTAGTAGCCCATCCTGGGGAAAAAATCCGAATCCGCATTATCAATGCAGCGGCTTCAAGTTATTTCTATGTGTCTTTGGGTCAATCACCCATGCAGGTGATTTCGGCCGATGGTATTGATATTGATCCGATAAATACGAATGAACTTTTAATGGGGATGGCGGAAACATATGACATTCTCTTTACAGTTCCTGAACACAAAAATTTCGAGCTTCGCGCTACAGCTCAAGATGTCACTGGATATGCGTCCGCTTGGATCGGCATGGGACCTAAGGTAGTAGCTCCGAAAAAGCCTTTGCCGGACCTCTACGCGCCGATGGATCATGGTTCTCATGCCGCCGGTCACGGCGATAGCGATCACTCAAAGCATCAGGGAATGGATAAGATGGATCACTCACAGATGAACCACGAAGGGCATACTATGCCAACTACCGCTAAGAAAGAAAGTTCTAAAGACAAAAAGAAAACGGCAGATCCCCACGCAGGGCATGACGTTGTTGTGACAGTGCCTGCTGATGAAGTAGTTCCAACATTAACGGTAGACAATCTAAAAGCTAAAGAATCCACGGTCCTTCCAAAAACCAATAAAATTACAGATGTGAAACTTGTTTTAGGTGGCGATATGGAACGGTACGTATGGCATATAAACGGAAAAGCGATTCATGAAGATCGAGATATCGTGATCAATGTGGGCGATGTTGTTCGATTTACTTTCGTCAATGAAACGATGATGCATCATCCGATGCATTTGCACGGACATTTTTTTCGAGTGCTTAATGAGTATGGTGACCGATCTCCTCTAAAACATACAGTCGACGTTCCTCCAATGGGAACAAGAACAATCGAGTTTTATGCGAATGAACCTGGCCAGTGGATGCTCCACTGTCACAACCTTTACCATATGAAAACCGGAATGGCCCGAGTCGTGAAATACATGAGCTTTAAACCAAGTCCCGAGACGGCAAATCATGAGAAACACGATCCACATCTTCATGATCACTGGTACAAATCAGGATATTTGCAAGCAGCCACCATTCAAGCAGAGGCAGGATTTAGGTTCTCGCAAACTTGGAACGAGATTGAAGGAAAAATTGAATCTCGCAAAGACGATGACTGGAACGCCGAAGGTGATCTATTTTACCGGCGTTGGTTTAACAACTACTTTAGCGTTATTCTTGGTGGCTCGGCCATTCATGATGAAACACGCGCGCAGTTAGGTGTTGGATACCTATTGCCATTATTAATTAAAACCAATGTTCTAGTTGATAACAAAGGTAAACTACGAATTGATCTTGAAAAACGATTTCAGTGGACAAGCACTTTTTTCACAGAAGCTCAGTACATTTGGAGACAAGATGATACACTCAGCTCTGATTCCGCGATTTCATTGATGTATGGACGTCAATGGCATTGGGGTGCTGGACTTAAATTTACTGATAAAAGCGTTGGACTTGGATTTCAATACCGATTCTAAAGGGTACCAACCCTTCGCCTCAGTGCTTATAGTACTTGCTGAGCCATAACTAAGCGTGGGTTCTTTTGAACTTCCAAGCTGCTTCAGTTGCGATAAAGCTGCCTATAAAGGCGCCTAACAACCACAGACCAGCAATGGATAAAGCGATCTCTGCACCAAAAAAAGAGAACAGGCCTAAAGAAAAAAGCCCCAAAGCAGACGTTTGCAGAAACTCAGTTTTTCTTAACACTCGTACTTCTTCGATGGACAAAAAATATCCAGCAAGCGCGAAAGTGGACCCAACAAAGAAAATTCCGCAGCCAATCATACAAACATGATGTCCGCCCATCGACATCATCCAGTCAGAAAGAGACGCATCAGTATTAAACGGATTCATTCCAAACTGGTGACACATTGAAAGCGATAAAGAGCCAACTACAGCATGAATGCCCAAGATTTTTAAAAATACAAACCAAGGACTTGGAGCTAATAAATTTTTCATCCGAGCAAAAACAGTTTCAGTAACGGCTTTGGGAACATCTGAACTTTCAGAATTGAGAAAAACTTCATATTCTTTGAGCCAATCATTATTTTTCATTTTACTTTTCTCCTTTCACGATCATCTTTAGTTGTTTTATTCCACGACTTATCAGTTGTCGTACGTTCACAGGATTTGTTTTTAATCGCTGGGCAATTTCCTCAAACGTTTTTTCGTCGACATACCTCATCTGAAGAGCCAACTGTTGATTTTCTGGCAGTGTTTCTAGTAGTGGAGCAAGAATAACCTGAGACTCTTTTAATTCTTCAGTTTCTGCTGCAAACCGATCTAAATCCAAATCTAGCACTTCTTTATTGCGACCCATTTTTCTAAAGCCATCTATCATTACAGAACTGGTGATAGAGAAAATCCAAGGTAACACAGGTAGTGAGCGATTATATAGATGCTTTGATTTATGGATTTTAATAAATACCTCTTGAGTTAAATCAGAAGCCAATTGTTCAGAACGAGTTCTAGATTTTAAATAGCCATAAATCTTACTCGAATGTCTCTCGTAGATAACCCTAAACGCCTCTTCTGAGCCATCCTGATACAGGGCCATCAAATCTTCATCGGGCTGGGCTTTCAAAAGCATTGGTCTCCTACATTGGTATTACGAACGATATCTAATTATTGTGACAGTAAGAATGATAATAATATATACTCTTGTAATTTCAATGATTTATAAGATTACTTAAGTTGAGTGTCACAAAATCACAATCCCGCCGTAATAAAGGCATGAGGTACTCGATGAGTTCAAAACACTTTTTAAAATCACTCTTTATTCTGTTTATAGGCTCTTTCAGCTTTGGGCATCCAGTAAGTTATAAAGATGGATTTGGAATTATGTCTTATAATTCTCATGATATGAATGAGATACTATTAACGTATTCGCTGTCTCCAAAATTTGCAGTAGCAACCACCTACCTTAGGGATTCAAAATCTGAGTTCTACATTCCAAGAGTCAATTTTCTCTTAAACCGTTGGAATGAAGACGACTCTCAAGCTAATTTTTATTTGAGTGGGGGTAGCGGAATTGAGAAATACGATAGTAAAAATACATCTGTAAATTTAGCAGAGGTCATAGTTGATTGGGAAACCAGAAAATACTATGTCTACTTTGAACACCTCTATTTAAAACGCGCCAATGAGTTGAATCCGGCGCTAACAAATTTAGATTACAATCATACGAAGTTTCGTCTTGGATTTGCGCCGTTCCTTGCGGACTATAAGGATCTTAATATTTGGCTGATCACTCAATTCGAAAAGCATAACGATGAAAAGCAAATTGAGGCCACTCAATTTTTAAGGTTCTATATAAAAAACGTACTTTGGGAGATCGGTTCTGGGTTTGATGGTTCGTTTAAATTTAACTTTATGATTCATTTATAAAAGGAGATCCTAATGAAAACGTTAACAATAATGCTTTTATTGCTTGTCGCCTCTCAAGGATATGCTGCTGAGCCAGCTAAATCATCCGAGCCTTCGAAATCCGTGCAAGCGCCATCTAATGAACTACGGGTTGGCGTTAAAGGAATGGTATGTGCTTTTTGCGCCCAGGGTATTGAAAAGAATTTTAAAGCTCAAAGCGAAGTGGCCAGCGTAGAAGTCAGTCTTGAAAATAAATACGTGAATCTGAAATTCAAAGAGGGTAAAAAACTTTCTAACGAAAAGATCACGGAAATCCTAAAAGACGCAGGCTATGAAGCCAAGTTCGGTGAATAATATGACAAGAATAAAGGAAGGCTTACTTAATTACTTTATGTTATTCGGATCTATGAGTACGCTAATTTGTTGTGCATTGCCTGCCCTTTTGATCAGCCTAGGACTAGGCGCTGTGATGGCTGGATTGGCAAGCAACGTTCCGGGTCTTGTTTGGATGTCTGAACACAAGACAGCACTGTTCCTGTTTGCTTCTGCGATGTTGGCGCTTAATGGGTTTTTATTATGGAATAGCCGCAATGACCCGTGTCCTATAGATCCAAAATTACGTGAAGCGTGTATTAGTGGGCGTCGATCAAGTAAAATTATCTTTTTTATAAGTTTGTCTGTTTTCACCGTCGGTATTTTCTTTGCGTACATTGCCCCTAAACTATTTTCCTAAAGGAGAAAAAATGAAAAATATTCTACTTGCTTTACTTGTCGCAATTCCTTGGACCAGCGTTCTTGCAAAAGAGGCGAAGGTCGCTGATAAAGTCTCGGTAGAAGTCACGGAAAAGGGGTTTGTTCCTAACGAGATAAATGTGAAGCCCGGCACTGAGGTGACTTTAGAAGTGACCCGCAAGACCGATGCAACATGCTCTAAAGAAATTCAAGTGCCTTCCAAAAAAATTAGGTTGGAACTTCCGTTAAATGAAAAAGTGACGGTTGCGCTTGGCAAATTAGACAAAGGTGAAATCCGATTTGGATGTGGAATGAATATGATGGAAGGTGGAAAAATCATTTCCCGATAAAGCAGGAGGTTTACGAGCGTTATTTGGCGAGTTTTTCCAATTGATGGCAGCTACCGAATTAGAAGGGTCCGCTCTGAAGCGTTATTACTAATCAATTAGCAAGGGTTTACAATTGCAAACCCTTGCTTTATTCCTTAATTATTTGTCTTAACTTTTTCATCCAGTGAAATGACCATCTGAAAAAGTACCGGGCTCAATACTGCTATTTGTTTAGCATTCGATTAAAATCTCCCAATTTAAATTGATGATGCTGTATTGAGGCCCGCTCCGCCTCCCTACCGACCGTAAATAATGCAGCACCTAGATTTCCCGCAAGCCATAACCCAATCGCAATAGTTAATACTCCGACGATAAATTTTGGCACTTCCATAATAACTCCTATTCGTTTGAATTGTTTAAATCCAATCGAATAGTCTCTGTCTCTGTTTAGAAGTAATGAATTGAATCGGGAAATCGGCTGTCTCAGCTGCAAAACCAAAATTTCAAGTGGCACCTGAGTGGCACCTGAGTGGCACCCACTGTGGTTATTTTCGGTTATTTGCAGTTATGTTTAAACAAACGAAATCCCGTAAGTGACTGAATCCTCTTGTTAATTATTTTAGGTACTTAGATCGATTTTTGAGACTATTCATTAAGGAGATTGGAGGTGGGTGAGGGCTTCGCACCCCCGTAGCAACTTTTGCAGAGTCGTGCCTAACTCCTCGGCCAACCCACCATTATCATGAAAAAAATCATGCAAAAGGAAAGTCCACTCTATACCCGCAAGATGGAAATGTCTAACTCGTTTTTTAGAGTCCTCACCCCTTGCGGAAGATGCCCAAACTCTTAGCATCGACGAGGTGTCGACGCATTTAGTCTTGGACTCAGACACTATTTAGATTGGGCAGCCTCAGCACCAGGTGCTCCTTTAGCCGGAGCCGGTCCACTGGTTTGACCGAAGTTCTTTTGGACCAAGCCAGAGGCCTTTCTGTTATCGCAAACCTTAGTCACAGCCGTTATCATACGCTGGGCAAGTTCGGCCGTGCAGGCGCTCGTGGCTTTGGCTTGAATTTGATTTTTATCAAGAACTTCGGCTTTACCGCCCGCCTCATATTTAATATCCAAAGTGTGCACATCGGATCCGGTCGTTGATTCTATGAAATTCACATTCACGCGGTTTTCCCCGTTCATTCCGATTTTTACTTTCTTTAGGTAGGATTTAGACGTCGATGGGCTTTTAGCATACTCACCATTCATCATAACCACTATATTGGGCCCACTAGCTGCTGCATAAATAGCTTCATTATTCGGGTTTTGATCGGGGCAAATGATACCCATTGAAGTGATTTTCGGTTTGGCACTCCCCGGTGCTTTCTCTGCCAGTCTTTTTAGGACTTCTTCTCCCATTTGATAGAGGCAGGGTTTGTTTACCAACTGTTGGAACTCCGTCATGAAGGCCACATAAACGGCATCATCAGCCGCTTCTAGCCCGCTTGCTGTTTGCGCGTACGCTGGCTGCACCCACAGACTCATCATCGATGTTTTTTGATTTTGTTTCTTCCACACTTCAAACTGCTTTACCGTTTCTGATACCGAGCTTTTCTCTTTCGCCTCGAATAGCTTTCCATTCACCCAAATGCCGCCTGTAGAATCCAATGACCATTTTGTTTGAGCCGTCCCGAACAGAATAGACTCACGATTTACAAACGTCGCCGTCGGTTTATTCTTCAAACCACTTAGAATTTTTTTGATTTCAGCTTGCTCCGATTTTTTCTTGCCGGTGGTCAAAAACGTTTCTAGCTCTTGCCGACTGGAAAGCGAGTTCCAAACATCCCCGGCCAATGCGGTTCCGTATTTATTAACTTCAGCGTGACTGGTTTGAGTCCATAAGACAGCAACCAAAATTACACCGACCATTGTTTTTAATACTGGACCCATTTGGCCTCCTGAAAGATAAAGTCTGAACCTTTATTTTAAGGTCCATTTTCGATATCGGAAAGGCCAAATTAAATCCTATTTAAGATTAAGCTTAAGATATAGACTTTAGGTCCAAAAACGGACGCCAGGTATACCCTAAGGCATCGTTTATAAGCGCATCGTTTAGTTCTGATTCTCCTCGGATTACGCACAAGGTTTTTGCGACCTCGACAGAGGCAGTAAGGCGTCGCAAAGAACTCAGTTCATTGTCCAATCTTTGTTTCAGCCCTTGAGATAAATACGACGTACTGAAATCAAGTTTGCGCCTGCGATCTTCAAATCCGGCTCTCAACAGTTTAACTTCATCAGCAACAGACGCCAGAGAATGAACTTTATCTTGTTTCTGACTCCCCCGCATAAACGACAAAATATGAAACCGATCGATCACCGGGCCCGATAATTTATCGCGGTACTTGCTGCATCGGGAATGGGAATAGGCACAGTCCACCGACTTGCCGGGCAGCCATTGCCCGCAGGGGCACAAGTTAGTGGTGGCGATCAGGTGAAAATCGCACTCGTATTTATGGTACTTCTGCCCCCGAGCCAGGTGGACGTTTTTGTTTTGCATGGGTTCCCGCAAAGCTTCTTGGCATTTGGGATCGAATTCTAGGAACTCGTCCATCAATAATATGCCTCCATGGGCCCGCGTGATTTCGCCCGGCAGACATTGCGATCCCCCCCCGATCAATGCCAAGTGGGAAATGGAATGATGAGGGTGAACGAATGGCCGCCAATAACGACCCTCTTCGACGAAGAAATATTTCATCTGATGAAGGAAGGTTTCTTCATCCGGGGGCTCGGCCAAATAATTCAGGGATTCGGCCAATGTCGATTTTCCTAAACCACGCGGGCCCATCAGCAATAACGAGTGTCGTCCAAGACTGACGACTTTTAAAAGTTCACGCTCGTCTTCCGTGAACAAAACTTGAGTGGGATCTTTTTCAAAATC
>CAZCHT010000198.1:0-7995 GCA_964498705.1 uncultured Bdellovibrio sp.
AAGCTTTTTACCCATTCAAACTATAGACTGTAAAACAGAGACCGGACTCGTCTCTAAGCTGTCTTTGAATATTAAGGCCGGGGATTCACTAGTTATCTCTCCTGATCAAATTATTCCTGCCGACGGTGTTTTGAATTCAATTAGTGCTGAAATCGATATGTCTATCCTCAACGGTGAATCACTGCCGCACACATTGGCTCTCGGAATGGACGTCTATGCCGGAACACGATGTCTGAATAAATCTTTCGAAATGAAAGTCACTAAGACAGCTACGGAAACTGAAATTGGCAAGATCATATCTTCTCTAGAAAAGGATTCTTTAAAGAAAACTCAATTTGTCGCTTTGTCAGAAAACATATCCCACTGGCTGATTGGAATCGTATTTTCAATCGCTGTAGTTTTCTTTTTTGTTTACGGCGCCCTGATCAACTACGACGACGCACTAAATAGAGCGCTAGCTTTGATTGTAATAGCATGCCCGTGCGCACTGGCGTTTGGCACGCCGCTGACTTACGCCTTATCTTTAAGAAAGGCCCGCGATCTGGGAATACTTATTAAGAATGGAAATATTTTCGAGAAGGTTCTGCAAATAAAAACCATTTTCTTCGATAAAACGGGAACCCTAACGTCCGGCGATCTTTCCCTTGTCTCAAGCTTTCCTTGCCAAATTCCCGACGAATGGAAGCAGATCGTGCTGTCACTGGAAAGCCGATCTCTACATCCGCTCGCTTTCGCGTTCAGAAAAGCTTGGCCGAACATAACCCCAGTAAAAATTAACGATTTTCAAGAAATCATCGGCAAAGGTGTCCAAGGTGTATTTGATGACTCTGTTTACTTATTAGAATCTAGTTTTTCACGCGAAGAGAGCGGACTAATGAGTGTAAAACTCAAACAAAACGACACTACTCTCGCCTACTTTTACTTCTCTGACGAACTACATCCAGACACAAAGAATGTTATAGTCGAATTATCACGTCAAAAATATCAGATCGGAATCATTTCTGGAGACAGAAAGACGATAGTTGATAAAATTGCTAGCGAAACTGGAATCAATTCAAACCTTGTTTACTCTGCCAAAAACCCACAACAAAAACTCGACATCATTAAAAATATTCCGTTTGCTTGCATGATCGGTGATGGCGCGAATGATTCACTGGCCTTGAAACAAGCGCACGTTGGCATTTCTGTAAAGGGTTCAGTGTCACTTAGTCACAATTCAAGTGACGTATGCTTTACTCGCCCTGGATTAAATTCTTTGCTCGATTTAATTCGTATTTCAAAACGTTCGCAGCAGATTTTAAAACTCAATTTAACATTCGCCCTGTTCTATAATTTCCTAGGGGGATCACTAGCGCTACTGGGTTATATAAATCCACTAGTTGCTGCGATACTAATGCCTATTAGTAGTTTGCTAATCATCATAAATACATACCGGGGGTTAAAATGAACATTATCTATTTAATGATTCCCCTGGCACTCGCCTTTGCCGGATTTTTCGTCGGCGCCTTTTTGTGGGCTTCCTCAAAAGGCCAGTTCGACGATTTAGAAACACCAGCCATGCGCATTCTAATTGACGATAAAAATATTAATAAAAAAAATGAGATATCCAATGAAGGGAGCAAAAGTGGAATCACCTAAAAACAATCAACTAGTAAAAGTAATTTACGATGACAAAATCGTAAAAGCTTTTCTGCTGGCAACGCTGATATTTGCGGGCATAGCTTTTCTTGTCGGCGTGCTGATCGCGCTGCAACTGGCTTACTGGCCGTTCAACATGAACCTCGAATGGTTTACTTATGGGCGCATGCGACCATTGCATACCAATGCCGCTATTTTCGCGTTCGCAGGAAACGCTATTTTTGCCGGAATCTATTATTCAACTCAACGATTGTGTAAGACGCGCATGTTTAACGACACGTTAAGTTGGCTTCATTTCTGGGGTTGGCAAGCGATCATTTTATCAGCTGCTATCACTCTACCACTAGGTTATTCCCAATCAAAAGAGTATGCAGAATTGGAATGGCCAATTGATATCGCCATTGCGGTATTCTGGGTAATTTTTGGTGTCAATTTTTTCGGCACACTTTATAGGCGCCGAGAAAAACACATCTACGTAGCTCTTTGGTTCTACATTTCAACCATCATAACGGTGGCGATGTTACACATAGTGAATTCTATTGAGTATCCAGTTAGTTTTCTGAAATCGTATCCGGTTTGGGCTGGTGTTCAGGATGCAATGATTCAGTGGTGGTATGGCCACAATGCCGTTGCCTTTTTCTTAACAACTCCATTTTTAGGTTTGATGTATTACTTTATTCCTAAAGCAGTCAATCGTCCGGTCTATTCTTATCGGCTATCAATTGTTCACTTTTGGGCTTTGATTTTTATCTACATCTGGGCAGGCCCTCATCATTTACTATACACAGCACTGCCTGACTGGGCTCAAACATTTGGGATGGTTTTCTCTGTCATGCTTTGGGCACCTAGCTGGGGCGGGATGATTAACGGCCTTCTGACTCTGCGAGGTGTTTGGCACTTATTGCGAACAGATCCGATTGTTAAATTCTTTGTAACAGCCGTCACATTCTACGGTATGTCTACATTCGAAGGTCCTTTGCTTTCAATTAAGTCGGTCAGTCACTTAGGTCACTACACTGATTGGATCGTCGGCCATGTTCACGGTGGTACGCTGGGATGGAATGGTTTTATGATTTTTGGTATGACTTACTTTTTAATACCAAAACTATGGCGTACACAAATGTACTCAAAATCATTGATGACAACGCATTTTTGGATCGGTTTAGCTGGCATTGTGCTGTACTATGTATCGATGACCACTGCGGGGATTACTCAAGGTCTAATGTGGCGAGCAATGGATGGCAATGGAAATCTTCTCTACCCTGACTTTGTAGAAACAGTTTTAAAAATTGTACCACTTTATTGGGTGCGAGCGTTTGCTGGCATTTTGTATATGGCCGGGTTTTTCATCATGGTTTACAACGTGATTAAGACAATTCAATTGGCTCCGTCAGAACAAACTGATTCCGAAGTGATGGTTTCTGCGCCCCAAACAGAACTTCATTCTGAACCAGAAACAGGTCACCGTCGCATTGAGGGCCTAATTCCGACGTTTTCGGTTTTAGCCTTCCTAGCGGTTTTCGTTGGATCAGTTTTAGAAATATATCCTTCTTTGAATTTGAAACAATATATCAAAGATGAAGTCCCCGTGTCTCCATACACCCCACTTGAACTGGCAGGCCGTGATATTTATATCAGAGAAGGCTGCTATACATGCCATTCACAAATGATTCGCCAGTTGGCGGACGATGTTTTAAGATTCGGTAAAGCATCGACTATCTCTGAATCTATGTACGATCACCCATTTCAATGGGGTTCGAAACGCACTGGTCCTGACCTAGCGCGCGTTGGTAAGAAATATCCTAACTTGTGGCACTACAAGCACATGATTGATCCACGTTCGGTCACTCCAAAATCAATTATGCCGAACTACCCATGGTTGGCTGACAATACGATTGATTTCGTTATTATCCGTAAGAAAGTATCTGTGATGAGCGCGATCGGGGTACCGTACGATGAAAAAACAATCGCACAAGCCGATGTCATCGCTGAAAATGAAGCTAAAGTCATAGCTAAAGATTTGGCTGACCAGGGCATCACTCAACCGGGACTAGAGCGAAAAGAAATCGTAGCGTTAATCGCTTACATGCAAGCTCTGGGACAAAAAGAAAAGAAAAAAGGAGACGACAATGGCAAAACTGTGGCTGGCTCACTTTAACGATGTGCCGCTGGCGTTAGCGGCGTTGATATTATTCGCGAGTACTTTTGGATTCGTTTTATTATGGACCTTTAGAAAAAATGCAAAACCGTATTATGATAAAATTTCTCAAATTCCACTAAAAGATGGAGATGACTTATGAGCAATGAAACAGACAAAGAAATAGCAGGGCACGACTACGACGGCATCAAAGAGTACGACAATCCACTACCAGGCTGGTGGTTGATGACGTTCTATGGAACTATTATTTTTGCTTTCATTTACGTTATTCACTACGAATCTGGCAGCGGCAATACCTTGAAAAAAGATCTCGAGATTGCCATGGCGCAAATCGAATCGGTTAAAACGAGCACGGGACCTAAGGTTTTAGATAGTGAAGATGTTTTACTCGAAAAAGCGAAAGATCCAAAATTACTGGCCGTCGGTGCTGAGAACTTTCAATCCAAGTGTGCTTCGTGCCACGGGGCTGAATTACAAGGCATGATTGGACCTAATTTAACCGATGACTTCTGGATTCACGGAAAAGGGAACATGACAGATATCATTACTACTGTGCGAACGGGAATTCCTGAAAAAGGCATGCCGCCTTGGGAAGGTATTTTAAAAAATGAAGAGTTGCTTGCTGTAGCATCGTTCATTCACTCGAAGCATGGCAGTAAACCAGCAAACCCGAAAGAGCCTCAAGGGCAAAAAGTAGAGTAACATTATGACAGACGATTCAGGACAATCTCCCAACAGTACCAATCTTGGTTTAGACCCAAATCGTCTGTCAATGCTGGACAAGGATGGATCGCGTTCTCGAATTATTCCAGCCGAAGTCACTGGCTACTGGATGAAACGAAGAAACGCAGTTTACACCTTCTTGATTGTTCTGTTTCTGGTTTTGCCTTGGACTAAAATAAATGGCGAGCAGACTATTTTGCTAGATATTCCTAATCGCAAGTTTGCTTTGTTTGGGATTACGTTTTGGGCTCACGATGCGCCAATGATCTTCCTAATCGCTGCCATCTTTGCATTCGGATTAACATTAATTACGTCTATTTGGGGCCGCGTTTGGTGCGGCTGGGCGTGCCCTCAAACCGTATTTATTGATTTCATCTATCGCAGAATCGAACGCTGGGTGGAAGGTGACTACATTCAGCGTCGTCAGCTAAACAGTTCTGAACTCTCATTTAACAAAATTTTTAAACTGAGTCTAAAGTGGTTTCTATTTTTTATCGTCTCTTCATTGATCGCCCATTCATTTACCGCCTACTTTGTTGGATCCGATCAGCTGACGAAATGGGTTTATTCCGGTGATATCTCAGCCCATCAAACGACATTTCTAATTGTTCTATTTATTACCGCTGTTCTTTTATTCGACTTTGGTTGGTTTCGCGAACAATTTTGTATTATCATGTGCCCCTATGGTCGTTTCCAAAGCGTTTTGATGGATCAGCGTTCACTCGCCGTTCTGTATGACGAAAAACGAGGCGAGCCAAGAAAAGGACTAGAAAATCCAGAAAAACCTCGCGGAGACTGCGTTTCCTGTAATCGCTGCGTTCAGGTTTGTCCGACTGGTATTGACATACGCAAGGGCCTGCAAATGGAATGTATCGCCTGCACCGCGTGCATAGATGCCTGCGACACAATCATGACCAAAGTAAACAAACCGAAAGGTTTAATCAAGTACGCGACGGTGTCTGGAAAAACGAATCATATCTACAAAGGTCGCCAGTTACTATATTTGGCAATTTGCGTAGTTCTATTTGCAGCACTGCTATATCTTGTTTCCGTTCGCAAATCTGTCGACGTCGCTATTTTACGGGCTCAAGATACTCCATACCAAACAGTTGAAACGGCGACCGGTAAAAAGATTCTGAATCATTTCAAACTGCATTCAAAAAACCAAAACACCAAAGATCTTAAACAGGAGATATTTTTCCCCCCAGAATTAAATCTGGAAGTTAGGATGCAAAGTAACCCGTATGAAATAAAAGGTGGCGAGAGTTTAACCACACATTTCTTTATTTTGTTTGATCCAGCCATTTTAGATTCTACTGGCGCTAAAAAAATAAATTTGAAAATTAAAACGGTTTCTCATCCCGACGAGGAAACAGAACTATCTCAGGAGATTTCTTTAATTGGGCCTAACCAACCAAAAAGAGAGGGATTGTGATTCCCAATCACCTCCCCTGGGACCAACTCGGTTTACCATTTGTTTCCTTGTTGATTTTAAGTACTAGTTTTTTCGGTAGCTGGCATTGCCTAGGCATGTGTTCTCCACTAGCCAGCATCGCGGCTCAGAAAAAACAACTGCTGTCGTATCAAATTGGACGAATTTTGAGTTACACTGCGCTGGGAATTCTGGCAGGCTTCATCGGACAGTTTTTTCTGTTGTCGAATTATCACTGGTTGCAGTCCGTTAGTATAATTTTGCTTTCAACATTACTCATAGGTCTAGGAATATATAGCTGGATGGACTATGAACATCGTTCCAAATTGAAATTTAATTCTATTATGAAATATTTTTTTATGTTTCAACGTCGATTTGGATTGTCGTCAGGATTTTCAATCGGACTCTTCACTGGACTATTTCCGTGTGGCTGGCTGTATACGTTCCTTCTAGCAGCCGCTACGACTAAAAATCCCATCAGTGGCGGGATAGTCATGCTGCTGTTCTGTTTGGGCAGCGTACCCGCGCTCAGCGCTATCTCATTGATGGTTAAAAAAAATGTCTCAGTCGCACCAGCTAACAAGAAACGTCTAGCGGGAACGATACTCATCTTGGCCGGTTTGTATTCGCTAGTTTCACATTATGTTTTTGGATTTCACTTAGCCGATTCGTTTTTTGGACTATAGTCTGCATCAAGTTTCCCCTAGAGTATTCGAAATGAATACATGAAATTTGAAAAACTACCCCTGATTATCGGCCTACTCGTAAGTTCTCTTTTAGCATTCTTTTCGCATATTTATTATATAAATAGAAACTCACCCGACGCTGCCAAATCACAGAATCCTTTGCTGATCAGTTTTGAAACTTTAGATAGTCGCTATAACGACATAAAATATCAAATTCGTGGCTCGAATCCATCGACAGCACCGGTGGCACTGATAGCCATTGATGACGATTCCGTGCGTGAAATCGGTCGCTGGCCCTGGACACGCGAACTGTTTGCGCAGATGACAGAGAAAGTTCTATCTCAGTATGGTGCTGCGAGTATTGGGTATGATGTTATTTTTTCCGAGCCAGAACGCGAGAATCCAAAAGCGGACGAGAATTTCGCGGCTGTTATTGAAAAACATACAGACAAAGTTATCTTGGGAACATTTAGCGACAACGAAATTCAACATATAAAAACCTACCAGGATTATTGTATCAACGAAGCCTTCAAGGCGAATCAAGGTGACCAGATTGTTAAACTGAACGCCACACTGATCATTGATGATGAGACCGATAATTTTGACGAACTCGATTGGTCACCCTTCTTCAACAAGGTTTTTTCTATCCTCGCTGAGGATGTTACCGAAATAAAACTTAAAAAATATAAAAAAACAAATATTGAAGAACTACATCAATTTCAAAAAAATGCTTTAAAATTAGAAATTACAAAAAAAATATTTGAATACTGTAACGAATGGCTAACACCGAACGATTTTACATTGAGTTCGCAAGCGCATTTAGATCTGTTTATCCCCAAGTATGAGCAAGTTTTCAAGAAGCATCAGGATAAGCTAAATTTAACTCCTATTAGCCCGCTCTCTCCTAAAGATTCGAAAATACTTCACAAAGTTTTAGTCGCTGCGGCGGGAACATCCACCACCGATTGGAAGTCTTCACTTACACGACTCGTACAACAAACGGTACTAAATCCTATTCCACAATATGGCGAATGGACTCCGAATGTTCCTGCTATTCAAGAGAAAGCGATGTACACAGCCAGTTTCGTAGCCGATCAAGATGTGGATGGTTATGTGCGTCGGTATCCAATGTTTTTCCGCTCAGGAAATCGCCTAGGACTAAGCTTCATTCCTTCCCTAGCTCTGCAATCATTCCTTGTGGCTAAAGGCTACCGTGCTGATATCAAACTTCAGAAGCGATCGTCAGCTAACAATCGCATCAGCACCGAAGAAAAGCGAATTACCTCGTTTCAAATCATGGACTCGGACGATAAAAAAGTAATGGATATTCCGGTAGACTCTTCCGGTCGCCTTTTAAT
>CAZCHT010000199.1:0-7831 GCA_964498705.1 uncultured Bdellovibrio sp.
GGTCGGTCTCCCTGCGACTTGGCTTTGCCAAGCCTCAGTCGCCTCCCTTGTGCGGCCTCGATTTTGGCCTTTTTCGAGACGCTCAATCTAGTGAGTCGCTTTTTTAGGGCCGGGCTGGTTCATTCTGAACTTCGCCGTTGAAGCCTACGCTTCTTTTGATACAAAGTTGCCTGAGCTTTCTGGGCCGGCTTTGTAGGTTCCTTTTTTCTCGTACGTTTTTTTGCCTGATAGCGTTTCTTTAATATTGTTCATCGTACCGTTTAGAGTGTTAATTGCTTTTTGAGCTAGTTCTTCGTTCTCTTTGTTAATTTCGACAATACGTTTGATTATCATTTCTAACGTTGAGTGGAAGTTATGTAGCTTATCACCTTTTGGGCCGTGTAGTCGTTGGGCGATTTCTAGTAGGCGAGGGTTCTCGTTATCTGCGCCGATTTTCAAACACAGTTCTTTAGCGTGCTTATAGCGTAGAGTGTCTGCTAGTTTTACCTTCTGTAAAACCGCGTCTTTTTGTGTATTCACTTCAAGAATGCGTTCTGTATCGGCATCGATAAGATATTGCTTTTCTTTTCTAGCAAGATCTAAAAGCTGGCGATATAGGCCAACTAAGTCGTCCAAGTTCAGAATTAGTTTTTCGAAAGATCTGTCAACTGTCGCATCCATGCGATGTTCCCTTTACTGCTGGTTAGTTTTTTAAACGTAGTTCATTTCGTCGTCGACCATCTTGTCGGCGATGGCGTTAGCATCAATTTTATATTTACCGTCTTCAATCAATTTACGAAATTTTTCAACTTTCGCTTGATCTACATCGGGAGCTGCTAGAGCCAGCTCTTTAATTTTTTTGGCTTCCTGTGCGCGAGATGAAACAGCTACTTTCGAAGCACTGGCACCTTCTGTAGGTGCAAAAAGAGAAACAGCATCCGCTTTTACATCGCCGCCTTGTTTGTCTGTTTTTTCCGCTTTTTTGTTATCAGTAATGTTTAAATTCTGACCGACTTTATTGTGCGTAATTTTCATATTTTACTCCCAGGAATCCGTCCCAATATAAGTCAGTGTATCATAGTGAAACGCAAAACTAAAGAATCCCGTTCGTGTAAATTAGACCAGTCTAGTCGCGGTTTTAAAGGGTTTAGAGGCCGGACTGGTTCTTTATATAGGCGATAGCGGAAACATTAGCCTTGAGATCGGCAGCTTTTACCCAGACGTGTCCGTCTACACACTCTACTTTGTTGTTATAGCGAGGAATGAACTTCCCAGTCTCATCCTCAAAGCCGCACTCGGGGCCCCATGAATTACGAATTTTATAGTAACACTGGCCGGCTCGCATTTCGCGACCTACGACAACTGAAGCATGACTGTCTGAATCTTTCAGGTCTGGACTAATTAGTTTTATAGCGTAATCGATTCCGACGACATTTTCGGCGGTGATTTGACGATCAATTAGATTCATTAAATCTGGTTTTTGTTTTATTCGCATTTTTAATACATCGTCATAGTATTCGGTGTCGGTATCAAAATAACGTCCGATATCTGATTTTACTAACGACATTGGCATTAGATCTTTAAATGGCTTACAAACTTCTTTAGCAATTTCAACCACGGCTAAATTGATATTCAGGCGCAAAGCATTTTCAAGAGCCTCTTCAGAGATGCGCGAAACAATCGATTGTTTTTGCTGAAGTTCATAAATGTAATCGCGATAGGCTTTCCAACCCTCAGAAGAGTTTAAGCGGTTATCAAACAGGGATTTTAGTTTTTCTGCGATATGAAGTTTTTGTTTAATTTGTAAATTGAATCCACCTAAAACGAACAGATTATCAAGGGGGCGTGGGCATGAATAACCAAATTCGGCCGCATAATTGATGGCAGCTCTAATATCGCCACCTTCAGTGAAGATATAAGAACCTGGTTCAGAACTGTTCATTTTATAGTTGTACCCAAGAGCAATAAAAATTGCCGAGGCTTGAGTTCCATTCCAATTTTTTCTGAATTTATAAGATATTAAGTCTGCGGCCGTATTCGCATAACACCAGCCGATATTACCTTGCGAGCGCACGGCACCCAGTTCAGCACTCATATCCTTAGGCGAGCAGTCTCCGGCCAAAGCGATCTGACCGAATAAAGACAGTGATAAAGACAATACCAGGCTAAATGGGGATAGGCTTTTTAGAATCATGACTCTATCACCAGCAAACGGCAGTCCTTGTATCTGCCGCTTTCCGTGTAGGTTAGTTGTCTATAAGCTGAACAGTTGCCTTTTTATGGGTTATGGAAGCTGCTCAAAAGCCTGTTTAAAAATTCTTTCAAGATGCATGTGCCGGCAAACTAAAAAAGAAAGTCGCGCCTTCAGACGGACGTCCCTCTGCACTGCATTTTCCACCATGAACTTCTACGATTTTAGCGACGGACGCTAAACCTAGCCCAGTTCCCGCAAACTCTGAGAGTGTATGCAAGCGAGTCAGCGGTTGAAACAATCTATTGGCATGTGCGGGTTCAAACCCGTCGCCATTATCGCGCACATAAAATATGTTAAACTGGGATTCATTTTTGTATAAACCAACTTCAATTTTAGTTTTTGGTTTTCGCGATGAATATTTGATGGCATTGGAAAGCAGATTTCCTAAAACAACTCTGATTAGCGGAGCATCGGCGTAGGCCTTCAAATGCGGTTCAACGTTGAACTCCACGGATCTGTTTTGCAATTCCGGCTTCAAAACATTGAACAGGTCATGGCTAATTTGCGTAATATTTAATTCCTGTTTAGTGATCGCACCACTGTTGGCTCGGTATAGCATCAACATGCGCTCGATCTGAGCAGCGGCTTGTCGACCAGTATCCATAATTGCAAATAAATAGTCATAAGAATCTTTGTCAATTTTGTCGGCCAAGCGAATGCGCAGTAGTTCGGCCATTCCGGTCATACCAGCAACTGGGGTGCGTAGGTCATGCGCCATAGAATTGATTGCAATTTCAAGTTCGCTGTTACGATGTTTAAGCCCTGTGTTTGTCGAGGTTTGTTTTGTCAGGACAATTCTTAGCTCTAAGTTTTCAAGTGCGATAGCCGCACTGTTTGCAAGAATTTGTAGCGATTTAATTTCATCCGCTGTTGGTGTGTAGGACTCTGACCAGTAATTGCCGATGGCGCCGATGGTCGTTATGTCCTGTAATTCTTTTGCCTGCGACAAACGTTCGAAAGACGTCGTTAAAATTTTAGATGAATCTCTTTTTGCGAAAGTTGAAAAAATTCCCATAATCATATCAGAAGCCATTTGGAGGCGATTTTCAATTCAAGATTTTTAGTTTTTCATTTTGAAACGTGGATACTCGTCCGGGCCCAATAACTATTAAAAAACATTAACAGTAAAATGGCTAAAGCATTTTGCTTGATCGTTTACCTATGAGCTGTGACACATAAGCCCCTACGCCCAGCCAAATACAAGAAAAGGCGACTATTTTTTGCAAACTAAAATCTTCATTATAAATAAAAACAGCGGTCAGCAGTTGCAGCGTCGGGGACAAATATTGGAAAAAACCGATCGATGAAAAAGGTAATTTTTGAGCAGCGTATGAGAAAAAAACAAGTGGCAGTCCAGTCGCTAGACCGCCGATTAGGAATAGACCCCAGTCATGAGTCGTGTAAAAAGCGAGAGTCGAATGTGAACTAAAGAAAATAAAATAAGCTGACGGAATTGCGAAAAATAGACCCTCAATAAATGAAGAGGCAATGGCCGGCATTGAAACCGATTTTTTTACAAAGCCATAAATGAAGAATGAAATTGCCAAACTCAATGCTAACCACGGAACCGTAGGTGCTTCATGATGCAGAATCGATTGGCCAAACATTAAGAAAATGACTCCTAAAGCACACAGGCCCAGTGCCCATCGGGTGCGGAGACTTAGGTTCTCTTTGTATATTAAGGCGCCCATGACAACCGAAATCAGCGGCGAGATATAATAAGCCAAGCTGGCTTGTAAGATTTGACCCGAGTTCACTGCATAAATATAAAGAAACCAATTTCCCGTAATCATGAATGAGCTCAGAAAAAGTTTGCCCCAGATTCTCGGTTCTTTTTTTAAAGCGTCAAAGCTGTTCTTCACTTTATTTTTTGAAAGAGCGCTCATTGCCACCATCGTCAATCCGTAAAAAAAGAATGACCACAGAACCCGATGAAAAAGAATTTCAAGAGGAGCTATGTGATGCAGCTGTTTCCAGTAGACGGGCAGTAGACCCCACATCAAATAGCTCAGAATTAAAAATATAAGAGCCAAGTTACCTACTTGTTTTTGACAACCACAAAACGTTTTAAGATGCCATCGACAATTGTTGAATTTCCAGCAACAAGTGAACGGCTGTAGGGCGTGTGAACTTCATTTTTATAACTGCGAACAATCCCGCCGGCTTCTTCTACCAAGATTTGTCCGGCAGCCACATCCCAAGGGCTCAGATTTTTTTCCCAAAAACCATCAAAAACACCGCGAGCTACTTGGCATAAATCGTAAGCGGCCGCACCGGCGCGGCGAACACCGCGACAGTCACCAACTATGGAACCAAAATAATTTAGCTGTTCTTCAAGCTCACGTTTGTCATCCGGAAAAAATCCCGTTGCGAGTAAACTTTTGCTAAAGTCAGTATTTTTATTTACGTTAATTTGTTTTCCATTTACAAACGCACCCTGACCGCGAACAGCCGTGTACGTTTCATGTAACATCGGTACGTCGATGACTCCGACTTGAACTTGGTTCTGCCATTCGAAGGCAAGGCTAATACAGAATATTGGAAATTGATGAACGTAGTTTGTAGTGCCGTCCAGAGGGTCGCAGATCCATTTGCCTTGTTGAGACTGCTTGTCTTCTTTGTTAGAGAAGAATGTTTCTTCGCCTAAAAAAAATGTTTCTGGAAATTTTTCAAGTAGGTAATTTTTAATAACTCGCTCTGATTCTTTGTCGGCTTCGCTGACTAGCCCGGCGTGGAATTTATCTTCAACATTTTTAAGTTCGCCAAAGTAGTCCAGTAGAACCTTTCGGCCCAATTGACATGCTTTTATGGATGCGTACAGGATCTGATCAAAGTCCATATTTCCTCACTGACCTTAGGCTCGGCGCCCGCGTCGGATGATATTAAATCAAAATATCTGGTTTTCAATCACAAAAAATCGTTGATTTAAGGAGCGAGACTCATCTAAGGTCGCATTGACCCAAACGGTCTAAATCCGATATTCTAAAGACAACTCGTATTATAAGGAAGTCATAATGGGTGCAAAGTCAGACGTAGCCGTAAAACTTGTGTTAGTGTTTTTCATTTCGTTGTTGTCATTCTCAATCGGAACATACATCGGGAAGAAATACAGTGATAACCAACACAAATTGGCTCAGTTAGAACCGGCAGCAGCTGGTCACGATGAAAAACGCGCTATTGCTAGTGAACATGGTGAACCTCACGCGGCACCTGCTAAAGACCAAATGATCTCAGATGACGAAATCAAAAACTTAGCTGAAGAGAAATTAAAAAAAGAAGAATTCATCGCTGACGATACAGAAGCAGATAGCCATGGCGATAAGCACGGCGATAAACATGACGCTCACGCGGCAGCGCCGGCAAAAGAAGAAAAACGTGAACCAGCTAAAGCCAGCCACGGCGAAGCCGGCCACGCAACTGAAAAAGCAGAAACACCAGCTCACAAGCCAGTAAGCAAACAGTCAGGCGTTCACGAAGACGCTCCGCTTGAAGCCGCAAAATCATTCCTTGATGGCAAAGTGCCAGCAGTGAAAGAAGCCGCTAAAGTTGAAAACCGTCTACCATCAAGTTTGCCAAAAGATATTTCTCAATACGCTTTAGGTAAATTCACAGTACAAGTAGCTTCCTACGCAACTAAAGACGAAGCCGAAAAACGCGCGACTAAATTAAAAGAACAGGGTTACCAAACCAATGTTATCCCAGCTAAAGTTGCCGATAAGCAATGGTACCGTGTTTCGTTTGGTCTATACGGAACTCAAGAAGAAGCCAGCACAGAACGATCAAAATACTTAGAAAAATATAAAACTGAATCGGCTTTAGTTCAAAAAATTAAAAACTAATTTGCAGATTAAAATCAGTTCAATGAATAAAGCCGGCGCGACGTCGGCTTTATTATTTTCTGGGGTCTGTGCATAAATTGTTAGGATACGATTGAGCCGCGTTTTCCTGTATAAATTCCCAAAATTGTAAATTAAGATCTTTCGTGTAAGGGGGCTCTTCATGCGTCAGATATCTAAATATATCGCTATTGTTATTTTCCTTGGACTCTCAAACGTCCACGCGGTGCCTAAGCTAATCGTCTATCTTGTGTATGATCAATTGCGCGCGGACATTCTAACTTTGAATAAGGCGAAATTCCTATCTGCTAAAAGCGGCAACCAATTAGGTGGGTTCAACTATCTGATGCAAAATGGATCTTATTATCCTTTTGCAGAATATGAAGTTCTTTCCAGTATGACCTGCCCAGGCCATGCCATCATTTCAACGGGTTCTTGGCCGATTCATATGGGCATTGCGATTAACGATTGGTATTCACGATCAAAGAAAAAAGTTGAATACTGTGTTGAAGACTCTGAGTTTGGATTCTCGCCAAGAAAGCTAACGACGACAACAATCTCGGATGAATTCAAAGGCTCTGATCAGAAAAGTAAAGTGTTCGCGATTGCATTGAAAGATCGGTCGGCGATCATGCTCGGTGGTCACAAAGCTGACGGCGCGTATTGGTTTGATGATAAGAAATGGGGCTGGACGACCAGCAACTACTACGACAAAGTGAATTCAGCATGGTTGGGTGCGCAGAACAAAAAGCTAGTTCCAGCTCGGCCAGAAGCCGAGTTGCTAAAGAAGATCTGGGGTATCCAAAGGACTGTGGATTTAGCAGAAGCTGTCGTGGACCAAGAAAAGTTAGGAAAAACGGATGGAACCGATTTTCTATTTATTAGCTTCTCAACTCAAGATATGGCCGGACACATGTATGGACCAAATTCCGAAGAAATGAAAAAACTTATCGTTGATGAGGACAAAGAGCTTTCGCGTTTCCTTAATACCCTTAAAAGCAAGTTCAACTTGGAAAAAGATGTTCTGTTTGTATTAACTGGTGATCATGGAATCCCGCCGACGGTAGATTATTCTAAGAAAAATAAAATCAGTGCTGAATTCTTAAATGAAATTCAGTTTATCGATAAGATATATAAAGAACTGAACTCAGCCTACGATATTTCGGATAAAAAGGATTGGTTCAAAGCGATTCAGTCGATGCACTTTATTGTGAACTGGGATTTGGTAAATAAACTTAAAATTGACCGAAAATCATTTTTAGAGAAAGTGCGATCGATTATCAAGAACACGAGCGTGGCAGAAGAAGTTATCGTTCCCGAATTATATTCTAAAGATTTACTGATGAGCCCGCGACTAAAACGGCAAATAGAAAATTCGTTTATAGCAGAGCAATGGGGTGATGTGATCTTGATGCCAAAACCCTATTCTTTCCCGGCCGAGAAGGGTAGGAAAGTGGATCATGTGTCTGGCTATTCCTATGATAAAATGGTTCCACTCATTTTCGTAGGCGCCGGTTTCAAAAAACAAATGTTCTACTCAAAAGCTTACATTGTCGATATTCATCCAACAATCGCAGCGGTTCTAGGCGTTATTCCTAGTCCCAAAGTAGACGGTCGAATTTTGCACGAAGTTCTAAAATGATAGGAACTGGCCCCTTATTTTGCATTTAGAATAAAATTTGTTTAAGGCTCACTTTTTGCGAGTGCGCCTCTCATGTCTAAAATAAACTGTCCAATTTGTTTTAAAAGGCCGACTCGAGCT
>CAZCHT010000200.1:0-7654 GCA_964498705.1 uncultured Bdellovibrio sp.
TAAAAGTTTTTTCTATTAACTATAAACGCCCGCAATTGAGTCTATCTAACGAAGCTCTAGCACGACTAGAGTCTTTTTTCTGGGTGGGTAATATATTAGAGCTGGAAAATGTTGTAGAGCGAGCCGTGTTGTTATGTGAAGGCGAAGTTATCAGTGATAAGCATATCCGTTTTGATGAGTTTCAAAAGTATAATTCATTGGATTTAAGCTTGGGTATGTCATTGTCAGAGGTTGAGCGTCGTTTGATTCTTCAAACTCTAGAGCATACCCAGAACAATCGCACGAAAGCAGCCCACATCCTTGGAATCAGCATCCGAACTCTTAGAAATAAAATTAACGAATATAAAGAGGCAGGCTTAATATGAGTCTATTTGATAAAACAACCTCCGCGCTTCAGACGTCATTGAACATGCGTCAATTGCGCCACAATATTACGTCATCAAATATCGCCAATGCGGAAACTCCGGGATATAAGGCGCAGAAATTAGATTTCGAAGAAGCACTCGCACGATCGATCGACCTAGATGGTCTTCGCGGAATGAGTACTACTGACGAGAATCATTATGCCGTTGGAGGAAAAACAGCCTCAGTTCGACCAGATATTTACGCTAACCCAGAAGGTGCCGTAAACAATGATGGCAACTCGGTAGATTTAGAGAAAGAGATGTCAGCACTTTCAGAGAATGCGATCTTGTACAAAACGGCACTGCAACTCATTAACAAAAAAATGGCAGCACTGAAATATGCGGCCTCTGAAGGGAGATAATAATGTCTGATTATATTTCCGGGATGAGAATTTCCAGTAGTGGTATGACGGCTCAAAGAGCTAGACTAAATGCTATATCTAGCAATATCGCCAACATCAATACGACGCAAACACCTGAGGGTGGCCCTTATCGACGCAAGGACGTGGTTTTTGAGGCCATGCCAGATGCACGAAATTTCGGAGAAATTTTAACTTCGTCTAATCCAAAATCCAATATGCAGCGAGTGCAAGTCACTGATGTTGTTTCCGATTTGAAAGCGCCGTTAATGAAGTACGATCCAGATCATCCAGACGCAAATCCAGAAGGATATGTCGCATACCCTAATATAAATTTAATGGAAGAAATGACCAATATGCTACAGGCGACGCGGGCCTATGAAGCCAACGTATCTGCACTCCAGGCGTCTAAGGATATGGCCATGAGTGCGCTTGAATTAGGGCGCTAGAAGCGCCCCAGAAGCGCCACCAGAGGCGTATCAGTTTAAGACATACGTCTTAGACTAGTTTAGAAATAGGTACTTTGTGCCTAGTTAAAGTTACGGTAAAATAATTTAAGGGCTTAAAGAATTTGAGCCTGGGAGATATACACCATGGACGGATTTAACATTAAGAATTCGAATCAGTTTTTGAATAATTCGAATTACCTTGATCAGCGGTCAATGAAAGTGACCCCTCCAGCTTCCGAAAAAATTTCTGGAATGAACGGGACGGTGGGCCCAACTCAAGCCAGTGAACCGGGTAAATCGTTTGCCGCCACACTGAACGAAGCCATTAAAGGTGTGAATGAGTTACAAAAATCAAGTGACAAGGCCTCGCAAGATTTAGCGACGGGCAGAACTGATAACGTAGCCGAAGTTATGTTAACCGCAGAGAAAGCGGATGTTGCTTTGAGAGTTATGGTGCAAGTGAGAAATAAAATCATCGACGCCTATAACGAAATCATGAAAATGCAAGTGTAGTTTAACGGGATTAGAGGGGACGTAGAGTGAGTAAATTATTCGCTGGTTTGATTATACAATTTAGAGAGTTCTTTAAGAACTTGGGGCCGACCAAACGATTTTCCGTAGTGATCGTTGGTTTGATCGCAGCCGTGTCCTTTGTTTCTATTATTTTCATGTTGTCAGGAAATGAATATGTTCCTTTGTTGACGAACGTTCCACCGGATCAAATGCCGATGATCGTTCAAAAACTAACTTCAAAGAACATCCCATTCCAATTAAAAGAAGAAGGCAAAACAATCGCTATTCCAAAAGAGTTATTGCATTCAACGCAAATGACTTTGATGGCAGAAATTGGTTCTACGAAAATGGGATCAATCGGTCTTGAAATCTTTGATAAGCAAGAATTTGGCGTAAATTCATACGCACAAAAAATTAATTACCAACGGGCTTTGCAAGGTGAGCTGATCCGGGCGATCAATACTTTGACGGCCGTAAAGCAGTCTAAAGTTATTTTAGCATTACCAAACAAGAAAACATTTTTGGAAGAAGGCGGTAAACCGTCTGCATCCGTAGTTGTTGAATTGCATCAAGGTAAAGAACTATCTGCAGAACAAATTCGTGGCGTTCGTTATTTGGTGGCTAATGCAATTGAAGGCATGGATCCAGAAAGCGTAGCGGTACTTGATGAGCGCGGCAAAATGCTGACTCAACATAGTGATGGTACAACGGCCGGATCGTCTGAAATTCTAGATCTTAAAAATAAAATTGAACGTGAGTACGAAGGCCGAATCGAGAGTATCTTATCTAAAGTGGTAGGACAGACGCGCGTCGTAGCTAAAGTTGAAGCGCAATTGAATAATAAAGTTGTTTCCAGTGTGGAAGAAATTGTAGATCCAGAAAAAACAGCGATCCGTGCACAGCAAAGCGAAGAAGAATCTTTAGATGGAGCACGTACGAACCCTGCGGGAGTGCCAGGTTCGCGCAGTAACTTGCCAGGTGCGGAAGATGCTGGTCAGGTAGGTTTCAAGCAAGATGTTAAGAAAGAAATCAAGACTACAAATTTTGAAGTTCCTAAGACTGTTAGAAATGTAAAAGAAGCCGCAGGTAATTTAGAGAAAATTTCAGTAGCAGTCGTGGTTGACGGCGTATTTCAGACAGTAAAGAACGATCAAGGTGTTGAGGAAACAAAATGGACACCGCGTTCTGCAGAAGAATTAAAAAAATATGAAGACATCGTTAAGAACGCAGTTGGATTCAATGCAGCCCGCGGAGACTCTGTAAAAATTGAAAACATTCAGTTCCAGCCAGAAGATTTCTCGGAAGCTGAAAAATTGTTAACTAACTTAGAGCGCCGTAAACTTCTGCAAGCATTGTTTAAATGGGCGTTGTTAGCATTCTCTTTAGCATTGCTATTTATTTTGATCGTAAGACCATTCATGCAATGGATTACAGATTCATTTCAAGATTCAGTGGACGAAATGTTACCTCGTACAATTGAAGAACTGGAAGAGCTGCAGTCTGTCGATAATACCTTGCCTGGTATGTCGGGGGCCTTGCCAGTGTTGCAAGAATCTATTGATCCTGACAAAGCAGAATCTGAATTACTTAAAGATCGCATCATGACGTTAATGCAAAAAGATCAAGAAAAAGCAGCCAATGCATTTGGAATGTGGCTAGTTAGAAAGGATGACAGCAAGTGAAAGTAGTCAAAGCGGAAAATATAGAATTTGATATTCTTAAGGGGTTTGATAAAGCCGCTATTCTGCTTAATTATTTAGGCAAAGATGCGGTTAAGATCCTTCTGGGTAGAATGGAAGATGCAGACATCCGTAAATTAATTAACGTGATGAATAAGTTTCGCGTGGTTCCTGTTCACGTGACGAAAAAAGTTTTAGAAGAGTTTTATGAAATGATCAGTGAGACTGATGACTATATCTTCTCGGATCAGATTTCTAGCAAAGATAGTATCGTAGACGCAGTTGGAGAAGACCGGGCACGTGGTATCCTGGGCGGTTTGAACATTGGTTCCGCAAATGCACGCTCGCTTGAATCTTTAGAGATGGTTGATGCGAAATCATTAGCGAACTTCTTGGTGAATGAACACCCACAAACTGTCGCCGTTATCTTGGCTCACTTAGAGCCGGAGAAAAAGGGTGAGGTTTTAAAACGTTTACCAGATACTTTGCAAGCCGAAGTCGTTCTGCGTATGGCTAACTTAGAGCACGTAGATCCAGAGTTAATTGTTGAAATTGATAAAGTTTTGAAAAACCAATTGGCCAATACAGCCAGTGTCGAGCAATCTACTTTGGGCGGCGTTCAGCCGGTGGCCGAAATGCTCAATGTTATGGACAAAAACACAGAAACTTCAATCATGTCCCGTTTGGAAGAAAAAGATCCATTACTGGCCGAAGAAATTCGCAAGTTGATGTTCGTATTTGATGATATTAATAAAATCGATGACCGCGGTATTCAAGCGCTTCTTAAAGAAGTACCGAATGATAAACTTCTTCTGGCTCTTAAAACGGCTAACGAAGATATCAAAGCGAAAGTATTTAAAAATATTTCGGCCCGTGCTGCCGACATGTTACGAGAAGATTTGAATAACATGGGACCATCACGTCTATCCGACGTTGAAGGTGCTCAACAAGAAATCGTCAATGTGGCTCGTCGTCTAGAGGCTGAAGGTAAGATCTTAATTGCTAGAGGCGGTTCAGAAGATGCCATGGTATAGTCGTTCGATTTTAAAAGAAGAAAGAGCTCGCGAAATCGTGGTTGAATACACGCCGACGCAGTTCAATTTAGGCACGCCCTCTCAGGCATTAGATTATCTAGATGAAATTAAGAAGGGTTCTGATTTTATTATGAACCCAGTTATTCGCGAACAGACTGGCGTCGAAGAAATTCAACGCGAGGATCTAGACTCTAAGGCCGAAGAATTAGCTATTCATAAACTAAAAGACATTCAAGCTTCTGCGTACAAAGAAGGCTATGATTTAGGTTTGGATGAAGGTACAAAGCGTGCGTATCAGGAAAAAAGTAAAGAAATTACATCCAAGTTGCAGGAACTAGATCGTTTGCTTTTGAACGTAACGTCGTTAAAAACGGATTTAGAAGTTCAAAACGAGAGTCATTTGATTCAACTTGTTTATCATATGGCTTCGCGTATTTCTATGCGACAAATTGAAATGGATAACAAAATAGTTATCGACATCATGAAACAAGCGATGAGCCTGGCTCAAGATGAAGAAAACATTACAGTTCACGTTTCAGATCGCCAACTAGAATTCATTGAAGATATTAAAAAGAATTCCCATTCCAGAGAGTTTGAGTTTTTGAAAAAAGTTAAACTTGAAGGAAGTCCTGACATCCAAGCCGGTGGATGTATTGTTGAAACAAATTATGGTGAAGTTGATTCACGGATTGAGCAACGATTACAAAAGCTTTGGGAACACATCAGTGAAGCGCTTCCTAAAGTCAAAACCCCTATTGAATTCGAGTAAACTATGGATTTGGGTTCAAAGATCAACATCGAAAAATATAATCAGATTATTTCTAACATCCATTTATCAAAAGATAGTGGCAAGGTTAAGGAAGTTGTTGGTCTTTTGATTAAAGGGTATTTGCCAGGAGCCGCTGTGGGTGCTGTTGTCGAAGTTTTCCCAAACGGACTCGAGAAGTCTTTCTTGGCCGAAATTGTAGGGTTTAAAGATAAAGACGTATTGATGATGCCACTGAACGATATGCGTGGAGTTGGCCTCGGATCGAAAATAATTTTAGCTAAACAAACGGCTTCGGTGCGTGTTGGTGATGAACTTATTGGACGCGTCGTCAACGGTTTGGGTTTACCTATCGATGGTAAACCAGAGATTGAAGATTTTGAAGAACGCCCTCTGTATGCTGAAGTTGTAAACCCTTTGGATAGAGAACCGATTCGCTCGCCTATTGATTTAGGAGTGCGCGCGATTAATTCTTGCTTAACGGTGGGTCTTGGACAACGGGTGGCTATTATGGCCGGCTCCGGTGTTGGTAAGTCGGTTTTACTGGGCATGATGGCGCGAAACACTAATGCGGATGTAAACGTAATTGCTCTTATCGGCGAGCGTGGTCGTGAAGTTCGTGAATTTATTGAAAATGATTTAGGTCCTGAGGGCATGAAGCGTTCTGTTGTTGTTTGTGTAACCAGCGATCAGAGCCCATTATTGCGTATGCGTGGGGCCTATGTAGCCACAGCTATTGCTGAATATTTTTGCGGCAAAGGACAAAATGTACTTTTAATGATGGATTCAGTAACTCGTTTTGCAATGGCGCAAAGGGAAATCGGCTTAAGTGCTGGTGAGCCGCCATCATCACGTGGTTACACGCCATCGGTATTTGCACAATTACCAAAACTTCTTGAGCGCGCCGGAAATTTTGAAAACAAAGGCAGCATCACTGGTTTATATACGACTCTAGTAGAAGGCGATGATATGAACGATCCTATTGGGGATTCTGTTCGTTCAATTGTGGATGGCCATATTGTGTTGTCTCGCTCGTTAGCTCAGCGAGGACATTTCCCATCTATCGATGTGCTACAGTCTGCGAGCCGGGTTATGAAAGCGGTTACCAAACCAGAACACCAAAAGCTGGCACAAAAACTTCGTGAGAATTTAGCAATTTATAAAGAGGCGGAAGATTTAATTAATATCGGAGCTTACAAGCCCGGTGCAAATCCTAAAATTGATAAAGCCGTTAAGCTTATTGATGGAATAAATGATTTCTTAAGGCAGAGGGTAGAAGACGGGACAAGCTTTTCGCAAACGCAGAAAATGCTTCAGCAGCTATTTATTGGGAACTAAACCATATGAAAAGATATGCGGCTTTGGGTTCTTTAATTTTATCTGCGGCTTTGGGTTTGACTCAGACCTTGCCAAGTAATGTTGCCTTTACGCCCGAGCAAATCGTTAATGAAAAAGTAAACAAAGTAAATCAACAAAATCAAATGGGCTCTGGGCCCTCAGCCGATTATAGTCTGTTCAACAATTCACAGTCTTCGCATGGTATGAACTTCTCTTCAGTTGGAAAAAGCCAACAGGTGGGGCTCGATTTACATAGCGAAGCAGAAACTTTATTAGGGAAAGTGGTAACTGAACAGAAAGACGCCGGGGTCGCTGATCCTAAGGGCTGTAGTGATCGGGGCGCGTTGAGCGAATATCACAATAATATATGTACGGCTTCAGACACTCTTCAAGTAATGGGTCTTGAAGCCATTGAAACTCAGGCTCCATTTCAGGAAGCAGCGACTCGCTCGTACCAAACAATGGAAGACACTTCGGCTTTTCCATTAGATGGATCTAATCTGGGTACATTTGCGGCGGACTCTCATGGTGTTCCAGTGAATACCAATGCACTCTATTCAAGTAACAAGCAATCCATTGATAGTTTAAATCAGCTTTATAAATCTTTGGATTCCACGTCACAATACAAAGGATTAAAATATAGTAATAAGAGTGACTACTTCTATCTAGAAGGAAAAAAATATTCTACGTCCGTTCTTTATTCCAAAGATGCAATGCTGAAAGCAGGCATCAGCAAGTCGCTTACTAACTTTGTATATACAATGTTAAATAAGAAATCGTTGTCGGCGCAAAATAAGATTACAAAAATTTTGAAAGACAAGAATTTATATGATGGGAAAAAATGGAATATAATTATATATTCTGATGGCTCAAATGGGTCTTTGGCAGATGGTTCTGTGGCTGAGCCTGTTTCTGTAAATCCTGAAAGACCTACCCAGACTGGGTCTGGAGTCGTCGACCTTTCATCTAGTCTGGTCGAGGATAAGACGCTCTTTAAAGATATAAATGGTGTATCAGTAGGACTTTCCTCTGATGACATTTTTAAAATGGTAAGTAGAAAGTATAGAGAAAAAGATAAACTTGGTTTTTTTCACAACTCGTCTAAAAAATAA
>CAZCHT010000201.1:0-7600 GCA_964498705.1 uncultured Bdellovibrio sp.
GGTTAGAATTCGCGAACTTAACCGTTTTGTAAGCAACGCCGATGCAAAGAAAACCCTAGTGGAACTAAAAGACGGCAAAGTTGATATTATCATCGGCACTCACCGCCTGTTTTCAAAAGATGTTGTTTTCAAAGATTTAGGTTTGCTAGTTGTCGATGAAGAACAGAAATTTGGCGTTCTTCACAAAGAGAAAATTAAAAAACTAAAGGCCACAGTAGATACACTGACTCTTTCGGCAACACCCATTCCACGAACATTAAATATGAGTCTTGTTGGAATTCGCGATTTAAGTTTGATTAACACCGCGCCAGTGGATCGATTGCCTACGCGTACGTTCATCTGCAAATGGGAAGAAGAAACCATTCGCAAAGCCATCGAATCCGAAGTCCACCGCGGTGGCCAAATTTATTTCGTTCACAATCGCGTGCAAACTATTTATGGAATCGCCGATGAACTTCGCGCGCTTTTGCCCAATGTCCGTATGAAAGTGGCACATGGCCAGATGCCAGAAGATGAACTAGAAAAAACGATGCTTGCGTTTTTTAATCATGAAATAGACATGCTTATTAGCACTGCAATTGTGGAATCTGGAATGGACGTATCACGCGCCAACACAATGTTTATCGATCAAGCTCATATGTTTGGTCTATCGCAATTGTATCAATTGCGCGGGCGTGTTGGCCGATCAAAGCAACGCGCATATTGTTACTTGCTTCTACCACGGGCGCGCCAGTTAGATAAAGATGCACAAGAAAGATTAAAGATTATCCAAGAAAACACTCAGCTCGGTAGCGGTATTAAAATCGCACAGTATGATCTAGAATTACGCGGCTCTGGAAACATTTTAGGTGACGAGCAGTCTGGTCACGTCAACACAGTTGGCTATGAACTGTACATGGATCTACTAAACGAAGCTCTAGCAACTGCGCGCGGTGAAGAACCTGAAGATGATTTAGATCCAGAAATTAATTTAAGAATCCCAGCGATGATTCCCGATAAATACATTCCTGATATCCGCATGCGCTTAAGCTATTACAAAGCTCTGGCTGAGATTAAGTTCGAAGAGGATGTTGAAAAAATCGAAGAGGAACTCAAAGATCAGTTCGGTGCTCTACCAGAACCAGTAGTGAATCTAATCGGCGTGATGCTAGTTAGAAAGTTATGTAAAGATCTTGGTGTTAGGGATGTGAGTGCTGGGCTAAACAAAGTGTCTTTGATTTTTAGTGATAAAACAAAACTCGCTCCGCAGGACGCTATTAAACTTGCGGCACGTGAACCTAAAAAATATTCGATCATGCCCGATAGTCGTTTAAATATTCGCATGGAAGTTATCAACTGGTCAGCTGTGTACGAGGAACTAAAATACTTGTTGGCTGTTAGCGATGGCAATGATCCCAAAGATCCTTCGGCGAGAGCGCAAGATAAGAACAAATCGCTGATTCGCCGAATGGGTATATTTAACTAGAAGAGCCTTAGAATCCAGGTGGTTCTGTGGGTCCTTCTTCGCCTTTTTCTGATTTACCACTTGCTGCCGGAGGCGCTACTGGTGGTTTAGCGGCATCACCCGCTGGTTTCTTCTCTTCTGCTTTTGGCGCTGCTGCCGGAGTACCTGCTGGCGGAGCTGCTAACCCATCGCCCGTTCCCACGCCTTGTACTGGCGCTGCTACTTTTGGATCACCTGATTTGGGGGCTACAGGTTTACCATCTTTTTTCTCTTCCGGTTTGTTGTTATTCGGATACTGGCTTGCCGCTGCTCCCGTGCCCAGAACGACACCTTTTGCATTTATGCGCGTTCGGTTCCATGTAGCTGCGTCTTTGTCGCTCAAAGCTTTAAGCTCAGCTTCTTTGGCTTTTTGAATCTGCTCAAGCGCTGATTCACCTTCTGCTTTAGTTTTTTGTAACTCTTTAATTTTTAAATCTGCTTTTACAAACTCATCGGACGCTTTTTTGCCTTTAATGACCGGCTTACCTAGAGAGATTCGCCCGTCTTCCATCAACTCAACCTTCCGTTTTTCAAGCGCCGCAATCTCGTCATCCAACGATTTCACACTCGCTTTCACAGAACCGATTTGTTCATCGAATTTAGCCGCCGTTGCTTCGGCTGCTTTTGAAGGGCGTCCATTCGCTCTGATTTCCTTCGCGCGCTCGAGTCTCGCTGCCGCTGCTTCTCCTAACGCTTCTCTACCTTTAACCGCAGCCGCGCCCTCACCTTTGAAGAACACTTTACTTGTGCCTTGAAGCAAACGACCAGATGCTTCAGGTATCGCCGACACTGTCGTCCTTGCAGCTCTGCTTACTAAAATCGGCGTATGCTTCCATGTCCCCTTAACCGTTCCCCATGCGCCTTTCAGCACACCACGAGCCGCGTAGTATGGCCACACAGTGCCCACGGCTGCAGCTCTAGCGCCGGATCTAGCGGCTTCTTTAAGCGCCGGTTTAATAATTTTTGCTCCCGGAGTTTTACTCATCTTAGCGGCCACGCCGCCGATTACACCTTTTGCCAAACCAAGAATTCCACCTAAACCAGCAGAGAATCCCGCACTGCTACCCGCAAACTTACCAATCATTTGGCAAACATACTGTGATTGAGATTTTTTATTTAAACAACCCATATAGTCGCCATCAAAACCAAACATATTTTTAACTATGTTTTTTCCGGCTTCGTATGGATTAGAAATAATTTCTTTCACCATCGTCATTAGTTGAGATCCCCAACCAAGAACATCAAAACTACTAACTAGCGAGCTAAAGAAATCGCGCAAGAAAACACTTGCGAAGTTTTTTAAACAATCACCAATTGTCTTCATGCAAAACGAACCGTCGCAGTAGCCACCATCCGTGTCTTTATCAATTAGCTCGTTACATACGCGTTCATTTGGTTTCACATCTTTCATGGTTGTAAAACCTAAAACTTCAAATCGCTCGCCGAGTCGTTGGCAGCACCATTCTTTACTGTATTTTTCAAAACCCTTTGCCGCATCTTTTATATCTTTGGCACCCGCACCCGGACACCCTGCTGGATCGGTACAGACCGTCGCTTGGGTTTTTGCTTTTTCGGCGGCGGCTTCTTGAGATTTTTTATCTACGTCTGCTGATTTTTTATTAAATGAATTAATAACGTCTCGTAGTTTTTCCATCTGAGCTTTATAGAAATCATAAAGCTTTCCATTTCCGTAAGGAATATCGCAGGTGTTTTTACGTTCGCCTGGCACTTCTTTTACTTCGTACTCACCCGTCTTTTCGTCTTTTAAACTTAGAACAAGACCGCACTCAAACTCTTTACTTTTAGTGTCAAAGTAGTTGAACCATTCATCAAGTGCCTGGCCAGCAAATTTATCCAGACAAAGATTCGTTACCACGTCATTTTGCGAATTGAATCTAGCATCTTGTAGTTTATCAAAATCAAAATTTCTATCCCCAAGCTCAAGTTCTTTTTCGGTCAACTTGCCTTTGTATTTATTTGTCGTCTCGTTTCCATTTCCGTCTGTTGTTGCCACTTCGTTAATAAATCCATCGAGCAGTTGTTCTTTACCTGTACATGCTGATTCTGGAACAAAAAGACTTGAATAGGGCTTCGTTTCTCTGAGCTTCATAATCTCTGCGAATCGAGCCTTGCTGATTCCTGGCGCGATACCTTCTTTTAAAGCATCTTCACCGGCTTGGTCAGCCTCGGGAACGGCCGCCACAACGGGGCCTTCTTTTGCCGGGACTGCGGGTTTAGCCGCCGCAGTTTTCGCCACCGCTTGAGGTTCAGCAAAAGCCACCGTGCCTAACGTCGTTTGAAAAAGAAATATCGCAGTAATCGGGTATATAAATTGCTTCATGCTCATCCTAATTAATGTTCGGATTGAATGTTTGTAGGCTGAGCTTAGCTTGCTCAACGACTTTGCCTTGCGCGACCGATGGATAAAATAAGTGAATCGATTGAACGACCGATTTTCCAAAATAGTGATGTTCTACAAATTCAGTTTTAACACCAGAAAAACTTGTGTAGCTGCCGCTGATTTCTAGGCGCTCGCCGTAGTTAGTATTTGTGAACTTGTAGCCATTCATGATCCAATCCTTGATTCCGAACTGTTCATTGAAATTAAGTTTTCCTTGAAGATAGCTTTTGTTTAGTTCGCCCGTTTTTGTTTTCGGTACCCCAACGGTCGATCTAACTTCAGGTGGAATCAACACAGTTATTTTTTCTGCGCCGGTATGGTTATATGTTGTTGGATAAAACGCGGGGAACAAATTGCTTTCGACTAAAAAACCGGTCGGAGCTTTGTATTGAAAGTTTCTAGATTTATTTGCTTTCACATATGTAAACCCAAAAATAATTACACCAAAAACTAAACCGTATTTTATTAGTCTCATACCAATCCTTAAATAATAATAGGCCTTAAAAAGCCCGTACTTATAGGATATCTGTGACAATATAATTTTAGAATTTTTTTAAAGGCGTGGCCTGCAATACTAGACTAAAATTCCATTCTTAGACCAACACCAAAGTTGAAGTCGTTTTCAAAAATGGGATCTAGTTCGTCATCAGTGTTTTGATATTGCGTCCAAAACACATCTAGGTAGGTATTTTCTAGACCTTCACCCAAGTAGGCTAGTTTTGCAACTTGCGGATCCATCCAGTTAAGCTGCACAAGGAAACCAACTGTTAACGACGTGCCATTTCCCGTATCGTATGAATTCTTAGTGCTTAACGTATTGTTTTCTTCCGTAATCCCAAATTGCCAAAAATTAAATCCAACATAAGGAACAAAGTAGGGCTCGTTCATCAACGAATCGAATAGCAACTGTGCTCGGGCTGATTTTTTTTCGATCGTGAGTGATCTCTCTTCACCAATGCGGTCATCCACGAGCGTTCCCTGTCCGTAGCCGACACCCGTAACTAGCGAGCCTAAAAAGAAATTTAGTTTATAATCTAACTGAACTTGCACGAGGGTTAAATCTTCCTGACCAAAAAGCTCTTCATACAATTTTTGATCCACAATTGATGTGTAATCCTGAAAATATAGATTCTCGGCATTCACATTAAACATAAATCCATGAGTCGTTCTACGCTGGCGATACGGTTTGTAACCTTTGAACGGCTCTACCTCTACTGTTTTTTCCCTGGGAATGACTTCAATCATATCGGCTTCTGATACTGTTTTATCTGAATGGAGTGGCAACGCCTCTGCTGTTGGTGTAGGAAAATATGGTTCAGGCTGCGGAATTGGTTGAACCGGAACTGTTTCAACAGGCGGCGTATCCGTCTGCATCGACTCAGCTGGCGGCGCTTCCGGCAGAGCTTCTGCGGGAGGCTGATCAGCAACGGGAGCATTATCTTCAATATTGTCGCCAGCTTCAAGTGATGTCTCATTTTCAACGGCGTCTTCTGGCTTGACAGCAGGAGCCGCCACGACTGGTTTTTCTTCCTCATTGTCGGCTGCATTTTCATCTACGATATTTACGTCTGGCGCGTCCTCTTCTTCAGAGTCGTCAGATCCATTATCATCGGCTTCTTCTACGTTAGAGGACGATTTGGCGGCCGGCTTAGCCTTAGCTCCAGGCGCATTTTGAGAATACGTATCTGATGCATGAAACGCTATCGCCAGTACTAGAACACTCAGTACTATTGACCAAGGACCTTGGTCTTTATTTCTTTGGTTTTTAACAGCCGTACTCATATTCACCATGGTTTTTCCGATCAGTAAGTATGCTTTTAAAGCTTAGCTCGAAATCCACTACTTTGACATTTCTAATCTTTGGAAGTCTTTTTTTTCCAAACTTAGTGCCAGCACAAACCCAGAAAACGGTCCAAAGAGCTGTACTCACTGGTACAGTTCCCGCGCCAAGTACGGCAATTCGATTTCCGTCGAAGATGAAACCAGATCCAAATTTTTTCCAAAATAGTACGGTTGAGCAGATTTTAAGTCGTATGTCGATTGACGATAAAGTGGGACAACTGTTGCTAGTAGGGTTTCCACAGGAAAAACTAGACAGCAAACTGTCTCAGCATATCAGTCAAAATCGAATTGGGTCATTTTTAATTTTCAAAAGAAATATCGTATCTATTGATCAACTTAGAACATTGAATTCAAGCCTTGTGGACTATTCCGCTGAAAAACTCAGAATTCCTCCATTGATGGCGATCGATCAAGAGGGCGGAAATGTAAATCGAATCACGACAAATCCTAAATTGCCGTTTCTTTTTCACTTTGGAGATTTAACAGATTCGAAATTTAGCTATCATTATGGTTATTATACAGGACAAATGCTGAGCTCTCTTGGTTTTAATTTAAACCTCGCTCCGGTCCTAGATATTGCTGATTTCAATTCCAATAGTTTTATAGCTCTTCGATCTTTTGGCAGTGATCCAGGTCGTGTCGCACAAAATGGTGTGGCGTACTCTCAAGGACTCGTCAGTCAAAAAGTTATTCCTACAGCAAAACATTTCCCAGGTTTGGGTTCAACTACTTTAGATCCGCACAATACGGTCGTTTCGAATTCAACGTCTTGGATCGACATGGAACGAAATGATTTTTTACCATTTAAAGACTTTGCGAAAATAGGCCCCAACAGCGCGGTCATGATGTCACATATGATTTATAAAGGTATCGACAGCAGTGGACTTCCCGCCTCCTTTTCGAAATACTTGATGAATGATGTCCTAAGAAAAAAACTTGGTTTCCAGGGCGTGATCGTAACTGATGATCTTCATATGAAGTCTTCGTCTAGCACTGTGACACCGTCAGAGGCTGCGCTTAAGTCGTTAAAAGCCGGATCAGACTTAGTTATGCTGTCGTGGTCATTCAGTGAACAATCTAAAACATATAACCGAATCAAAGATGCTATTATTAAAAAAGAACTAAGCCTTGATGACGTGAACGACAAAGTACGCCGCATTTTAACGTTAAAGAAATTTGTGTATTCAAAGCCTGCCGCTGAAACACGCTCAATTGCTAGCGTTCAGCCGGCAACGCCGACAATTAAGATCAATGCAAACAAGACTACCGTCGAATCAATGCCAGTTTCTCAACTTCTAAAATCTGTACTCGATGCAAAAATGCGCTCAGTATTTTTTAGACCGCAATTAGAAGAAAGAAAACAGCTATGTCTGGTGTCCGATCAGAAAAAACTCTTCGATCTTATTGGGAAAAAAGATACCAATGTATTTAAAGGATATTTCTACCCAAAAGCGTCTCCGGCAAAATCTTTGGCTCAGTTTTTCAAAACATCGAATTGTGATTTGTTCATTATTACCGTGGAAAACAATCAACAAGCTGCCGTGATCAACCAAATTGCTGATCTCAATAACAAGAAATTAGTTATTATCAATCACGCTATCCCAACGATGGTTCGAAACCGCGCTCGCTATTTTTCAGTTCTAGATTTATATGGATTTAGCATTAAGACAGAAGAGTTATTAGCAGATAAGATTTCAGAATTTACAAATATGATCTTACGCGGCCAATTTCACTCGGCCGCGAATAATAGAAATTAATTTTTAAACTTAGTGACTTCGATACTCGACTCTCCACGTTTAACAACGCGAGAAAGGTCGGCGTAATCGGCATCATTCAAAGATTCAGCCGCTAGGCGGGCTTTTGCTTTGTCGATA
>CAZCHT010000202.1:0-7600 GCA_964498705.1 uncultured Bdellovibrio sp.
AAAAGAAAGATCGCGGAAAAGGAAGATCCCCGCCTCACCTCTGAACAAAAGCGAAAGAAAGAAGAGAGAAAGTCACTCACAAAAAACGAGGGGATTTTTAAATAATAAGAAGGAAGGGAACCTAAGTTCCCATAATATCCTGCTTCACCACTGGTGGAAGAATAGAAAAGCAATAACCCTTCTTAACAACCGCTTTCAACTGATGGCCCGTACTTGAGATTTTCTTACGAAGTGAAGAAATATGAGTGTCAATCGTATGCGCCGAAACGTGAACCGAGTCGCCCCATACAGCTACCAGTAATTCTTCACGGGAAATGACAACGCCTTCGTTTCTTAAGAAATGTACCAATAATTTGAATTCAATCGGTGTTAAGCTTAATTCGGTTTCAACGCCACCGACTTGCACCAAAAATATTCGGTGAGCAGTTAGATCGACGCGGAAATCTGATTTTCTAAATGTGGTTTGCAACGGCCCTTGAGGACGACGTTTTAATTTTGATTCGATTCGAGCCGAGAATTCTTTTGGCTCAATAGGCTTAACGATGTAATCGTCCGCTCCGAGTGAAAACCCCAGGACGCGATGATCGACCTCAGCCTTCCAAGTTAAAAAGATAATAGGTAAATTTTGGAATTTTTGATTATCTCGAATTTTTTTGCAAAACTCAAAGCCATTCCCATCAGGAAGCTCAACATCCAATAACAATAAAGCATAAGGGCCACTGGCCAGTTCCCGTTCCGCATCGGCAATGGATGTTACACATGTCAATGCACATAAACTACCCACAGCTGATTGAACCACCAACTGCATACTTAACGCATCTTCAACCAATAATATTCTATCACTCCCCATGAAGAGATCCTAAAACAGCTCGTAAATACATTAAATTAACTCCCCTTGTAACTATTTTGGTATAGGCAGAATAGATATTTCAACTCGAGTTTCTGTTAAATTAAGTTGATTTAATTATGTTACCTGGATCAACTTCGATAACAAGTCCAGAATGATTATTATGACATGTATTTTTGCAGTTCGGAAGTGGCAATTTGAAATTCTTTCTCTAACTCATCCACCAGAGGTATCAACAACTCTCGAGTGCCATTCATTTTTAGCTTTTCAATTTTTTCGGTGAGTTCTTGCATTTTGTAGACACCCAGATTGGCACATGATGATTTCAAATGATGGGCCGATTTGGCCACTGAAGCAAAGTCACCTTGCTCAACTTGTGTCCGCATAGTCTTCAATATCGGTGTGGTTTCTTGTTTAAATAAGCCTACTAAGTCTTTGATTAGATTTTTATTTCCGCCTAATGCTAACTGTTGCAATAGCTCTATCGCTTTTGTATCAATCACGCTTCGCCCCCGAGAAATCCATTTTTTTACTTTATAAGTGAAGTCGTCAAAGTCGATCGGCTTACTAATAAAATCGTTCATTCCGGCATCATAGCAATTTTGTGCGCTCCCCTGAACAACATTCGCAGTAACCGCTAAAATCGGAATTTTTGTGTTTTCAGTGCCGGCTTCACCTTTACGAATTCGACGCGTAGCCTCGTACCCATCCAATTCTGGCATCTGCCCATCCATTAGTATGATATCAAAGGGTTCGCTGCGCAGCGCCTCGATAGCATCCTTTCCAGTTTCTACAACCTTCATTGTACAACCTAAAATATCAAGCATACTGGATGTAACTCGCTGATTCACCTTGTTATCTTCAGCAACAAGAACATGTCCCGATATTTTCTCTTTGCCTCGAACTGACTTTTCAACTATTGAATCCGGCGGCGATAGTACTTTTGAGTTCTTCAGCGGCAATTCAAAAAAGAAACGAGACCCGAGTCCCTTTTTGCTTTCTACACCGATGCGGCCATTCATTAATTCAACTAACTTTTTGGAAATAGCTAAACCCAATCCGGTTCCGCCGTCACCGCTGCGTACTCCTGATGTTTCCAGCTGCGAAAACGCTTGGAACAATTTATCCATACCGGCATCATCCACACCCACACCGTTATCGACAACTTCAAATAGCAAAAGAGTTTGCTCCGCCGTCGAGTTTTGTTTTGAAATTTTCAATGTAATAATGCCGCGATCGGAAAACTTAACTGCGTTATGAAGCAGATTTAGCAGGACTTGCTGAATACGAAACGAATCTCCGAGGTAAAACCCCACTGCGTCCGAATGAACTTGCGAAGACATAATCAAGTGTTTCTGGCGAGCCGGTAATTCCACAATAGCAATCACACTCTCGACCAGAGCTTTCAATTCGAAGTTGTTTTCAAGTAAATCCACTTTACCCGCTTCAATCTTTGATAAATCCAAAATTTGATTAATTAAGTTCAGCAGAACCTGCGACGACATATCCATCGTTTGCACCAAGTTTTTCTGCAATGAATTCAATTCCGTGTTTGATAGCAAGGCCAACATACCCATAATCCCATTTAGGGGGGTGCGAATCTCGTGACTCATGCTTGCCAGAAAATCAGATTTAATTTTAGTCGTACGCAAAGCCTCTTGTTTGGCGGCGACGGCGTCTTGTTCTTGTTTAATATGAGTCGAAAGGTCTCGCTCAGATTTAAGTAGTTTGTTTTGCTGACGACGACGTTCTCGCGCTGAAAAATGCAATTGATCTGCACTTTGCCATATCACCACAACAAACAGCATGACAGTGCCGATCACTCGTAGCATGACTCCAAAATCGGGACCAAAAATTTGATATTTTGTTCCCAAAAATTCAATTAGACTAAAAAATGGCGGCGTGAAAATAGCCATACCAATAAGTTTACGCGCAGAGGCCCCAGCAGCCGTCGAAGAAACCAAAACTAACAAATAGCCTCGCGTCAGTTGTAAAAACAAGAACCCAGTACCCAATAACACAAATGAAGCCGCTGTATGTATCGCCATCCGTGGGTGCGTGGCTACTTGAAACGACAGCTGCATACTCAGTATATAGCTGATCAGCGCCTGAAATGAGATCACCGCGGTCGCCACTAGAATAATTTGGCTCAATTTATACAATCGACTTTTTTTGAAAAATGCAAGATAGACGGAAAGACCCAGCAGAATAAAATTGATAGCCGTTACCGGCGCCAGACGACCTGGCGGGTAGGTTTTTCCGATGCCTTCAGTATCTGCGTACAGCAATTCATCAATCCCTAAATCGAGTTCGAAAATATACTGCGCCAAAGTCAGAACCGAGATAGACGTACCAAATATCAAAAGGACAAATGACGTTTGTCTCCAGCTCTTTTCCTGTGTTGAGGCCAGTATAACTTGCACGATTCCAAAGCATAGCAAAGCTAAAGCTGTATTGAATTTCATCGTAATATAACCGGGAAGCAAAGTTTTTAAAATGGCGATATCAAAACACCAACCCATCATCACCAGTAGTGAAATGAAAATAACAACAGCACCAATTAGGCCTGCAATTAATCGGGAGGAAATTTTGGTTGTTTGTTGAAACACATAGTTAGTTCGGTCTATATCACACGACTGTGAAGTCTAGGATCAATCACTCGCTAGACTTTACATCAAAACAAAACGGGCACCATTTAGGCGCCCGTTTGAAGTCACACACGGAAACGAAGACTGCGACGTTAGTACTTATTTAGTTTCTACTTTAAGTTCTGGTACTGGGAAACCACGCGCGCGAAGCAGAGCATCTACTTTGGCATCACGACCGCGGAATTGACGGTAACCTTCATTTTGATCAATCGTGTTTCCAACTGAGAAAACGTAATCAACTAATTTCTTAGCCGTTTTTTTGTCGTATGGATTACCCGCTTCTACAAAGGCTTCATAGGCATCGTGGTCTAAAACTTGTGACCAAAGATAGCTATAGTATCCAGCGGCGTATCCTTCGCCAGAGAACAAGTGACCAAACGCTGGCAGACGATGGCGCATAACGATTTCAGATGGCATTCCTAATTCTTTCAAAGCTGATTTTTCAAACTTAGCTGTGTCAATATTAGTATCTGGTGACATATGAAGTTTCATGTCCACGATCGCTGAAGCTAAGAATTCAACTGTCGTGAAACCGCTGTTGAATGATTTAGTTTTTTCAATTTTCGCAATTAAATCTTTAGGAATTGGCTCACCTTTAACATTTGTTAAAAGCTTTAAGACTTCCGGAGTTTCTAGGTAGTTTTCCATCACTTGTGAAGGGAATTCTACGTAGTCTGTTGGTACATTAGTTCCCGACAATGTTGGGTAAGTTACATTCGAATTTAAACCATGTAGAGCGTGACCAAACTCATGGAACATAGTAACAGCATCATCCCAAGACAACAACACAGGCTCGCCTGGTTTTCCTTTGATGAAGTTAGAGTTATTAGAAACGATTGTGGTTAATGGTTTTTTGTCGATGCGGCTTTGTTCACGGTAGGCACTCATCCAAGCACCCGAATTTTTACCGGCACGTGCATACGGATCGAAATACCAAAGACCGATTTGCTTACCACCTTTACTCACCCTATAAACGGTCACTTCCGGGTGAAACACCGGAATACCTTTTAACTGATCAAACCTCATTCCGAAAAGTTTTTCAGCAGTGAAAAACAAACCTTTTTGAATTTGAGACAATTGCAAGTATGGCTTAACCGCATTCATATCTAGATCATATTTAGCTTTACGAACTTTTTCTGCGTAAAAACGATAGTCCCAAGGTTGGATTTTGAAACCACCCTTTTCTTGGTCCACGATCGCTTGCATATCTTTAACTTCTGCTTTGACTTGGACCACAGCTGGTTTCCAAACTTGCATCATTAAATCCATCGCTTTAGCTGGGTCTTTAGCCATATTATCCGCTAAATTCCAGTGTGCGTAGGTTTCAAAACCCAAAATTTTAGAACGCTCAGTACGTAATTTTAAGACCTCAGGGATAACTTTATTGTTATCATTCGCATTGCCGTTATCACCACGGGATGTCCACATTTTGAATGCTTTTTCACGAAGATCTCGATTAGTCGCGTACGTTAAGTACGGCTCGATGCTTGAACGCGTATTAGTTAAAACCCATTTACCTGGTTTTTTCTGATTCGTAGCTTCTTCAGCGGCCGCATCGATCAATGCTTGTGGCAAACCAGCAAGGTCAGAGGCTTTATCTAATGTCATTGTAATATTAGCTTCATCAGCTAATTGGTTTTGGCTGAATTGAGTCGCAAGCTGAGCTAAACGTTGATTGATTTCGCTGACACGGGCTTTTTGTTTATCATCTAATTTAGCGCCCTTTAAAATAAATTTATTGTATTGATACCAAACCAAACGTTGTTGCTCGCCTGTCAATTTTGCTTTCGCAGGTGAATTGTAAACCGATTCGATACGTTTGAATAATTTTGAATTCTGAATCACTTCATCTTCAAATGCTGCCAATTTAGGCGACATAGTTTTCTCGACTTCTTGGAATTCAGCATTGCTTAAACCGCCGCTCCAAACACTGTAATATGTCATTGTACGCTCTAAAACGCGCGCTGATTTTTCCATCTCTAAAATCGTGTTTTCAAATGTAGCTTCTTTTGGATTGCTAGTGATCGCTTCGATAGCTTTTCTTGCCTCGACCATTCCTTCTTCCATGGCTGGTTGAAAATCGGCGATTTTCACTTTATCGAACATCGGCACGCCACCGTGAGGACCGTTCCACCAGTTAACTAGCAGTGGATTAGTTGGTGTTTTGGTCGTTGCTTTTGCCGTAGTTTTCGCAGCCATTCCTGCCGCTGACACTAACGTCAATATGGACACAATAAAAAAACGATTAATGTTGAACATTGATTCTCCCCTAATTGATCTGATGTTTATATCAAGGCTCAAACGGGAAATTCAACTGTTTTAAAGCTGATCGGCCGTGCGTTTATAGCTTTTTTTTGAAATCAAAGCCGTCTTCTCTAGTCAAGGCGGCGATGAGTCTCTGTGAGTTTTCATCTTGGTAATTAAAGACCGAGCGCTGAATATCGACTTCACTCTCCCAAAACATAATTTCGTTACCAATTTCCAATATTTTTTCTGTAACAGAAACCAATTTTTCGATCGACCATGGCTTATCGATGAAATCAAAGGCACCCAACCGCAGAGCCTCTAATGCCATCTTTTTATCACCGTACGCAGTCAGAATAACGAATGGAGTCAAGTAGCCCAGTTCGCGGATCTTACGCAGTAATTCGGTACCCTTCATAACTGGCATATTCACATCACTGATAATCGCCATGATTTTGTGCGCCTGAATCAAACCCAGCGCTTCCAGGCCGTCCTTAGCTAAGAAGATTTTCGCTCCCAATGATTTGAGCGTCTCTGCTAGGGTTTCACGAATGTCCGACTCATCATCAACGATCAATAAAGTTTTTTGCATAGATACTATTACCATAAAAAGTCGCAGACTTATTATCCAATGAATTTTTCTTTATCTGGATCAAAAAGCCCGGGGTTTTAGTCCAATTTAAATTATAGACATCATTTATAAATCACGAGATGACTAATTACTGATGACACATACACACAAGCACCCACGCATCATCAGCATGGTCCCCTCATGGACAGAAATGTTTCTCTCACTATCCATTGAAGTCACAGGCCGCACTCGCTTCTGCATAGAACCCAAAGACAAAGTGAAATCAATACCCACAGTCGGCGGCACAAAAGATTGGGATCTTGAGCTGATTCAATCACTCAAACCAGATTTGATTATCCTAGATAAAGATGAAAACCCAAAATCTATGGGCGAGGGTCATTCGATCTCTTTCCTAGCTACGCATGTGCAAAACATCCCCACCTGCATCGAAGGCATCAAATTGATTGCCGATGCAATTGGAAAACAGAACACAGTTGCTGGCGGAAAATTTGATTCTGTATTGAAACGATGGGAAAAAATCGCATCAACATCACCGAAAGATTTGAAATCAACACGATGGCCAACAATGCCCGGCCTGATAGAATGGGTTAACACACCAAAACAAGAAATTGAGTCTATATATTATGTCATATGGAAAAACCCATGGATGGTCGCTACAAAAGAAACATTTATAGGAGACGTCGCCAGGATGGTGGGCTTGCCGCTATCAAACTCGGCCACTACAGTTCATTATCCAGAAATAGATTTAAGTTTGCTTGATCCAAAATCAACACTCCTTCTGTTTTCCAGCGAGCCTTATCCTTTCCACAAAAAAGTATCGGAACTAAAATCCTTACCCTTCGCTTCAGCCATCGTCGACGGCCAAGCGTTTAGCTGGTTTGGAACTCACGCGCTTGGTTTTTTAGAGAAGAATGTTTAATGCAAAAAGAGTTCGTCCAGGCAGTCAGGCAATCTGGCAGTCAGGCAATCAGGGGCGGCATCAGGCAGAGGGGCAACCGTTTGGGGACCTTTCGCGATGATCTATCTCGCAGTCAAAAATGATCTCATCGCATTTACATAAAAAATGCGTGTGAACTCCGAGACTCCCCTCCCCCACAAAAAAATGGACGCGGCATGGAAATTTTTTTGAAATTTAATTTCTCTCTTCTTTCTTTCGCGCAATTCAAGCTAGGCGCAACCAGCTCGGTCTTCCTTTTGAGGGCTATCTTTTTAAAGACATGAAAAAAACGAGTTCCACAGCCGGCGCAAGGCGCACGGCGAGGACTGCCG
>CAZCHT010000203.1:0-7581 GCA_964498705.1 uncultured Bdellovibrio sp.
GTTTAATAAACTCCATAACTCTACTTGCGATTCTTGAGGGATGACGGTGTCATGGTCAGCTTGAATCACTAAAGACGGGCCCTTTAATTCTGGAATGTGCTGTTTAGGGTCCATTAGCAAAGTCGGAGCTACTAACGCTGAAACAATCGGCCCCAACAACAACGGATGAACATACTCTTTTAAGTTTTCTTTTAAAATCGCGGTTAAATTGACTCCCGTACATACGAAAATAGTTTTCTCGATTTCAATCCCCATCAGTTGAGTCACATGCAGACCGGATGGCATGAATACGCCGCCCAGACTGACGCCCATAACGGACAGTCCTCTTTCTTGCATCCACGGCTGACGCGTGAGCCACGTGATCGCCAGTGCAATTTGAGCTGGCGTTTTGCGAACAAATTGTAAAATAGTGCCTGGGTCTTTTTGAAAATCATCCGCGTTGTAGGGATATTCAAAACCTATGATCACCTTATCTGCAAAATCCCCAATCAAATTTACACTTTTCTCGCCTGTAAAAAATCCCGAGATTATCATCAGCGCATGCAAATCACGGGTTTGTTTATATAGAAATCCTTTAGGACCCTTCATAAGCAAGCTAATACGTCCGGCGCCTGCGTGGTCTAATTTTACTTGATAGACTTGAGTTGTAGAATCTTCACGAATTAGATTCACAATTGTGGGCGTCGCAAATGGATTGGCTTTGATTCCCAATTCAAACTGAATTGTAGTCGCCGCCGCCTTTGCTTTATTGATAGTATCCGCAGTTACATAAGAGACAAAACCCAACATAGCGACAATCAACACATCAAATAGAATTTTTTTCATGCGCATTTAATGTCGCGAGCTCTGTAGTAAGTCAAATTATTTAACCCTACGAAAGGGATTCAATAAAAATATGAAGTTTTTTCCAGCACGGAACTATATGTAGATTAGGGCCTCAAGATGACGTAAACCTCTTGATCTATGAAACGAATTCTTTTCTTTTTCTATGTGTTAACGATGATTACGGCCTGCCACAAAGTCAGCGATAAAACGCCGGCTGAAGATCATGTTGCCAAGGCAACAACATTCATCGATCAAGGTGACTACGGATCTGCGATTGAACTTTTAGAAGATACAATGAAACACGAAGACACTTATGAAGTTCGTTTAGTTTTGGCATCCGCGTATGCGGGCAAAGCTGGAATCAAAGTTGAAAACTATTGGGACTACTTAGTCGGCTTCGATGCTTTTGCAAAAGACAAAGCTCCGGAAGCTATTCCTGATGTGATCACTGCCGATATGATTCCAGAGAAGTTGGATGAGAAATCAAAATCTCAACTTAAAAACTTGAATGATAGTTACAAAGATATTCAACGTCTTGATAAAAAAGTTGAAAAGGTTCCTTTAATTCAAACTTCTGATCGCCCGTACTTAAAAAAGGCGCGCGCGTTACTGGAACAGACGCCAACGGCCAGTTCTAAACTCTATCGTTCTCTGTTAACGGTCGTAATGATCAAATCTGAAATTCAAGATGGTAAAGAATTAGTTGCTGCTTGGTCTGATGCTTCGTTTGATCCATGCTTTGCCGTACTGCCCGAAGTTTCTGTTTGGCTATCAAAAGTTTTGGATTTAGTCGGTGAAGGACTAGATGATTTAGGCCACGCCTATCCTAACGACAAAGACCAATATCAAGCTATGCGTAAGCAAGTTGATCTAGGTAACGACTACTCTCGCCAAGCATTATCATATCAAAACTCATTGGATAGCGTATGCGCCGCCAAACAATAGTTTTTTCAGTTATTGTTTTCTTTTTAGAACTAAATGCATTTTCGTATCAAGCGCCAAATCATTTTTTGAGTGGCAATGCTGGATTAATGGGAACGGGCTTAAGACAAAGCTGCTATGCTTTGGATGTTGCTGCCGATGTGTTGCCATGCAACCCCGCTTTTATAGCTAAAGAAAAAGAACGTCACTTTAACGCCAATTTATCTTTAGGTAATAATGTTTCCTATTTGAAAGAAGCTACGGATTTATCTCAAGGCCGCGCCACAGAAGACAGCATTAAAAAACTTTTCACGCAGCACGAAGATAATGAATTACAAACGCAAATGGAACTTGGTCATATACAAGAAACATTTGGCTGGTCGGTGACTCCAGCGCTTGTTAACTACAGTACTTCTTTTCACAATCAGGCATTACCAAAAGTTTCTTTGTATGCATCTTTGGAAGAAGTAGCCAAATTACAATTCGGCAGCTATTGGTCAGATGATTGGTCTTATGGAATACAACTGCGCTATGTACATCGTCGGTTTGTGGCGTCTCAGTTTTATCTCACCGATGCTCTTGTCCAAGACGGACATTACCTTTTTGAGCCTCGTCAGCAATATCTATTTTTTGTCGAGCCTGGTGTGATGTTTGCGCCAAAAGATAGCCCACTGAACCCTGAGTTTACCTTAATGGTTGGCAATTCTGGCTTTGTGAACGAGCGGTTCACTGAGATTCCCGTTGAGCCTGAGTATCACTTCACATCAAGCATCAATCCAGAATTGGATTACGGTCGCTTTAGTTTAGGCGTAGATGTCAATTTCAATAGAAAATTGCGTGAAGGCCCTGGTCCACTGACATTGGGCGGATTTTATGAGTTTGGTATTTTGCGCTTATTCGGCAGCCTTGCGCGCGATGAAAATGGAATTGGTTTCGGAATTTTTAATACATGGTGGAACATGGGTGTAACTCATCGAAACGAATCTTTCCAGAACCCACTTGATGAAACGATTACTATCAGCAAATCCTATTTGTTCTTAGGAATTGAAATATGAAGTTAGGCTTTCTGGTGGCCACAGCTTTATTGATTTCCAATTTGAGCGTTGCTAAACCAACCTACTTGGCAAAAGAAAAATCGGTACAAAACTCACAAAGCTGGAATGAATTTCAGCAAGCTATGGAGAGTCTTCGTACTGAAGATGAACGACGCGGTACTAGTTTTATAATTTCAGGGGCCCTTGTTACTGTGGGTAGCTTGTTGGCGATTCCCACGACAGAAGATTCCGCTACAAAATTAGTTTATGGCGTAGCTAGTAGTGCGGGAATTGCCGCAATTACGTATGGTATTTCAAATATTTACTATGGGCATTCATACAATTCTTTTTACGATTCTCTAAAAACGTCGGATTTATCAGACTCTCAAAAAAGTGCGCTGGTTAAAAGTTTTATGTTCCATGAACAAGAACGGATTGAACGCATGCGCCGAATGCAAATGTGGGCCCATTTTCTAGCGGCGGCGATGAATGGCTATTCAGCTTCGGTCGAAAAAGATACCAACTCAAAAACCTTCTTTGCCGCCATTGCGACTCTAAATTTGGCTCTTGGTTTGTCGTTTTCGTTCTGAAGCATTGCCTTATAACCCATTGCAATCCAATGAGTGGAAACTACCGAATCCTTTGTTGACAACCAGGACTGCTCGGTAAAAAACGATTCTTTCGACGGGGGAAATATGAAATTAGGTTTATGGCTGGCTACAGCCGCTCTTGTATTGATCACTTTGGGGTGCAAAGAAGAAATCGACGATCAAACCATAGCTCAAGGTGCGGCACTCCAAGCGGTGAATCCAACTCCTGTAAAAAGAAATTTCCTAGAAAACAATTTACATCACAAAGTTATCGTGGCCGTTATTGATTCAGGTACGGATTACAATCACCCGCAATTAATCAACAACATGCATTTTAATTTGAATGAACAAAATCAACCGGTCGGTTTAGGTTATGATTTTATCGGCCAAGACTACTGGCCATCACCGTATGTAGCACGTACCTTGGATATTAATCCGGATGCAGATCAAAAAGATGTTCCTGCCGTTAAGAATGCACGCGAGCGGGCCACTGAACTATCAAAATCATATCCACAATTAGCTCAATATTTAAATCCACTTAGAAACGTGGAACAAGAAATGGAATCGGGCGCATTTCATGGAACGCATGTATCCGGTTTGATGGTTTATGATGACCCTCGTATTGGATTACTGCCATTTCGGGTTCTACCGATTAATATCAAATATAAAAATGGCCGCGAAGACGTATCTCAAGATAAAACGGCTATCGTTTTTAATAATATTCTACTAGCCATGGCGATGGCAGTTAAATCCGGTGCGCGAGTTATCAATATGTCGTTAGCATTGAAAGGCAGCACGCCAGGCGATAGCCTTTTAAATCTTTTCGAAGATACGAATAAGAAAACGAAACTATGGATGGCGCAGATCAAAGACTTTATGGATAAAAACCCAAATGTTGTTTTTGTGGCCGCTGCGGGAAATGATTCTAAATGGGTCGACGATAAAACTAACTTACAATTGCCATGCGGAATTGCCGCGAAAAATTTAGTTTGCGTGGGTGCTTTAGATAAAACTGGAAACTTGGCTTATTTTTCAAACTTGGTTCTAAGCCAAGCCGCTTTTGTTGCTGCTAGCGGCGTAGATATCGATTCATCTCGCCCCGCACTTATGTGCGACACAAATTTTTTAACAAATCTAAAAAACGAAAAGAATGCCTATCCATTTGATCGCCCTGAATCGGTGAGCTACGCTATTAATGATGCCGTTAAGGATTGCGTGGGCAAACCTCCGGTTCGCAAAGCCTCAGGAACTAGTATGGCCTCACCAATGGTGGCTCGTGTGGTAGCGCGATTAATTATTGATAATCTGCAATTCTCTGGCGAGCAGATCATTAAGCTTTTATTAGATAATTCTGAAAAAGTTCAACTGGGGCCATTGCTTTTGAATAAAGTTAAAACAGATAAACCATCTTGGACAAAATCTAATTAGTAAAAAAGCCCTTAATGCGGCCGACTTTGCCTAAAAGTCGGCAAAATTGTTATTCTTTTGTTGCTGATATTAAACTCTGAATCAATTGATTGTTGCGATGTCGATACTGGTACCATAAACGGACTTGATAGGGAAAACGCAACGGTATAGCAAAACGCGGCTCGCGAAATGACTGACTACTGTCATCATCTTCAAGCAAATAATCTGGCAAATATCCGAATACGGGTTCTTTAGCCACTACTTTTTGAATCGTTGTCCAGCTTGGCATCTGGCTTTCGATTTTTAACCATGGTGCTTTTCGAAGTAAGAAGCTAACTTCAGGTTTATGTATGTTAGTCACGATACAAGGAGCTTCGGCAGTGAGTTTATTTTTGTAGGCGTTCACTAATTTAAAATCACCGTTAAGTAAAATTTCAGAACTAACTGATCTGATATTGTTCGTTTTTATTTCATCAAGTGTGATGGCCAAATCAATCTGCTGAGTTTCCAGCAATTCAGAAATTTGTGCACCGATACCGGTAGTGATCTGCACATCGACTTTAGGAAATTTTTTTTTAAATTTTCTGAGACGTTTCCATAAATAGGAATTTAGAAAACTTTGATGTGTCGCCATCTTAATGATTCCCACCGTCTGAGCGTCCTTTGACAATGTTTTGTGTTTTAACTCTTCAACCATTTTCAAAATCTGCGCAGCTTGATTTGCAAAGACAATACCCTCTTTGGTGATTTCTAACGTACCCCTTTGTTTTTTGGTCAACTTGTAACCTAGTTCATCTTCCAGCGTCTTAATTCCCTGAGACACAGTTGAAGGAGCTACGTTATTTAAAGCCGCTGATTGAAAAGCACTTCCTAAACGGCAGGCATCGACGAAATATTGAAGGTGTTGAGTATTCATAATAATTGAATACTTATACCAAATTATTTCAATTTTTTAAACATTAAAAATGCTGTAGAACCTGTAAAAATTAAGGAGTGTAAGTGAAATCGTACCTAGTAAACGCCTACGCCGCCTCTACAGATTCCCTTTACAGCCGAATGCTATTTCAATCGTTAGCGGCCTTAATTCAAACCCACCAAATAGAGAGACCCAAAGTCCTTGATTTAGGCTGTGCGGATGCCCGAGGACAACGTTTGTTGAAAAGATACTTAGCCAACAAATTTCAATACGACGACTTTCAATACTTTGGCGTGGACATCGATGAAAACTTCAATCCTGACTTAGTCGCCGACATTCGCGACATAAAACAGATCTTTTCTAAAATTACATTTAAGCCCAACATCATCCTACTTAATGATGTCCTAGAACATTTTGATAATGGCAAAGAGGATATTGAAAAGTTTTTATCGGAAATAATTCAGTTCGCGCCAAAAGATGCACTGATCTATATTACAGTTCCCCAAATTTATCGGCTAGATTGCTTTAAACTGCCACATTTGCATTACTTCGAGCATCGCGTTCGCTTTAATAGTATCGAGTGGGCATCTATAGTGGGGAAAGAACTTCAAATCAAAAAAGCTCGTGCGGCGAGTTTCCTGACTGGGGTGCCTCACCTTTTAATGGCAAGCCGCCATTACACCGATTCCAATACATTGGGCCACGCATTCAAATACGTTCGCAGTAAAATGAATCGATCAAAGCTATTAGAGAAGTTAGACAGGAAATGGGTAAACAGATGGGGCGAGAACCCACTGATGTTTCCCATCGGAAATGGACTTATTTTTGAGTGCGTAAGACGATGACGACGACGAAAGGATACGTTTTTTCCATCACATCATTGATCTTAATGTCGCTAGCGGGACCACTTCAGAAATTGGGCTCGGCAAATAGCCACCCTTTGCTGGTAACGTTATGTTCTTGTTCCGCGGCTTTTCTGATAGCTTTGATCGGCTGTATCTATCGACGAAAACAGATATTAGGTGAACTAAATAGAGTCATGCTTATTCTCGCTGTTTTATATGCTTTGGCGATGATATGCTTTTCTTACGCCGTAACATTAGAAAATCCATTTATTGTCAGTGCTGTGGCAAGGTCATATATCGGTTTCTCATTTATTCTTTCGATATATTTTCTAAAAGAACGTACAACAAAGAATAGGTGGCCAGCTATTCTTGTCATTGTACTTGGCAGCCTTGCCGTTAGCCTCTCTGGATCAAATGACTCCTTACAAATCACTATCGGCACCCTACTTGCCCTTGTTTATGCATTATTGTTTGCGATCCATAACTCCTATCTAAAGAGGAACTCAAATATATCGGTCCTTGACCTTCTCTTCTGGCAAAACTTATTCGCGGCCCTTTTAACTTTGTCTCTGAGCCCGTTCTTCGTTCGACTAGTAAAGTTTCAAGCGAACACCATAACGTTTTCGGTCTTATCAGGAATTTTAAGTTCGTTCTTGGGATTTTTATTCTACCACCAATCAATTCGGTTTTTAAGCTTTGGTGAAGCAACCTCGATTCGTGCATTCAGCCCCATCATCGGCGGAATCATCGTCGCGCTTTTTTTTCCGCCAACTATTACACCGGTTTTAATTATCGGTTTTATTTTAATTCTATTAGGTCACTATTTATATTTCAAAAGTGAGATTGACAATGCAAGTACCCCGAATCGAAGAATACTATCGCTATTCAAATGAAAAAGAAGTTCTCTCTGAATTGCTCACTCATGAACTTAAAGGCAACTACAGATCAGCACTGGACGTCGGCGCTGGAAACGGGCGAATCAGCCAAATACTTTCTGTTCGCAGCAGAAAATTGTCACTATGTGAGCCAAATGAGTACTATCA
>CAZCHT010000204.1:0-7363 GCA_964498705.1 uncultured Bdellovibrio sp.
GACTAATCTCGACAGACTAGTTACTTAAATAAGTAATACTGTCCAGATGTTTGGTAAGTTTGGCCTCAGGCACCCATAGGTAACCATCCTCGCACTTAGTCACATTGCGCGAATATTGATATTCACCTTTTTTATTTTTACAACCACCCCAGCTGTTTCTGATAATGACGTGACAGGCATTTCCGATTTTCTCTCGACCCACTATAGTCGATGCATGTTGTTCGACATGATTATCCTCAATTCCGCCTGCCATCATAAAATCGGGGTAATATCCAATGCTCGAGACGTTTTCGATATCAAGCTGCTTGTGAACTAAATCTAGAATCTGCTTTGGATCAGTGATTTGAGTAACTACAGTTTGTCCTTTAGGGGGTAAGTAATTAATTACCCCGCCGACATAAAAAAACTTCGGATACTCAGGGGTTGATGATTTAAACCGATTCTCATAGGGGCAAAATTTATCGAGATATTTTATACCAACTTCAGATACGCGTGATTCTTGTAGCACGCTCTGGAGTGATTTTACGTCAATTTTATAAACCAATGGATTTATTAAAAATACCTTCGCGTAGTAATCAATAAATAATTGCTGATCCCGTTTGGCTACGGCAGTGTCATAGATAGTTTTCAACTCGCTCAGTTGAAAAAATTGCTTTTTGATTCCAATTGTCGCGCTCGGATCAATGATCGCTTTATCCACAGTCGCTAAACAGACACCTTTGAAAAAGGCACTCGAATCATCAGCTCTGAATGGATACGTAGCCATTCGGATCGCAGTACGCACAGAACCCGACTCAGCACTGATTTTTTCAGCATCATTCAAGTTTCTCAACAAAGCCATGTGTAACGGGGAGATCGCTTGACCATTTAAAACTTTTCTATTTTTATATGTAAGCAAATCAGAACCCGAAAACGCATAACACCACCCGATATCTTGTTGGTCGTAAGGTTTACCGAAATGGTTCGACAGATTAACGTAACCGCACTCGCTAGCGAGTGATGGCATTGTTACATTCAGTAGGAAAAATAAAACCATTATCGAAAATTTCACAAGGTCCAGTTATACCTCAGTTCGAATTAAATTAAAAGAACTGCAATTCTTGTCGTTAGTGTCGAAATAGTAGACGATTTCAAAGACTTAAATCCAATTTACCCACTAAAGGTTTAGGTAATAGATCCGATCTGGTCTGCATCAACGTCTTAAGACCTAAGGAGGTTCTAATGGCTGACAAAGACAAAAAACCAAATCTAGTACCAAACAATGTCGTATCTCTTTCTGATGCTCGTTGCCAGGCTGAAGGCTGTAAAGCTAAACACACACGCGCAAGCTTCTGTGCGGAACATTTCGAATGGTTCAAAGCGGGCTTGATCACTAAAGAAGGCAAGCAGGCTCTCGACTTCGATAAAAAGTATCAACATTTCATGTCTGCAAAGAAAAAAGCAGCTTAGGATTTGTTTCCTTTTTTAAATTTATTTAGTTAGTATCGAGGCCTTATTGGAAGAGGTCTCATGAATTACTCACTCAGTTCTACCCTAAGGTCTGTACTTATCACAGGCGCTTCAAGCGGCATAGGATACGCCACCGCTCTGAAATTTCACAACGCCGGCTATTTTACTTATCTGCTAGCACGCGATGAAAAAAGACTCACCGACCTTCACAAGCAATTACCCAACTCAAAATTCATTACCTGTGATTTGTCCGATGCGAAACAAATAGAATCGCTCGAGCAGACAATCGATTTTAGCAAACTAGATATCCTGGTAAACAACGCTGGAATATTCTCTTCACAGAAAATCGACGATTTCACTGCGGACCATTGGCGTCTTATGTTTCAGGTTAACGTGAGTTCTGTCGCACAACTCACAGCGATGGCTTTTCCCCACTTTAAACGCAAGCAAACGGGCTCTGTCGTGATGGTTTCATCGACTCTGGCCCACAAGCCAACTCCGGCCTCCGGCGCTTACTCAGCCTCAAAAGCGGCGATTCAGAACTTAACTAAAACGTTAGCCCTTGAAGGAGCTCCGTTTGGTATTCGCGTGAACTGCGTATCACCTGGCATTGTAGAAACTCCGATTCATGGTTTTGACAAACTAGACTCAGGAGCTCGCGCAAAAACAGTCGAGCAAATGCATTCCTTGCAGCCACTAGCGCGCATGGGCAAACCGACGGACATCGCCGAAGCGATTTACTTTCTAGGGTCCGAATTGAGCTCATGGACAACGGGGGCTATTCTAGATGTCGACGGCGGAATAAATATAAAATGATGATCGTTTTAACTTACGAATTTTCTTCAGCGCATCTGTACCATCAAAAAACCTGGTCTAAACAGAAAAACAAAGAGGTCTTTGGGAAGTGTTATACTGAGCATGGGCATGGTCATAATTACAAACTTCATTTAGAAATCGAAATTGGCGACGCTTCACCTGAACTTGCCCTTGCGGCCATTCAGAATATTGTTAAGCCGGTTATTAGTAAAATCGATCACGCCCATTTGAACTTTGACATACCTTATTTTAAAGACCTCATACCCACGACTGAAAATATTTCCTTATATTTGAAGGATCAGGTCGTATTACCGGCCCCTTACCAGTTGAAAAGCCTTCGTTTATTTGAAATGGATTCCATTTTTGTTGAGCTTACTATATAACACGAACTTCATAACCGAGGTTTATCGTGTCTGATTCTATATCTAATGATTCTTTAGAAGTTTTACGTCTTTCAAAATTAATGTCAGAGCGAGGGCTTTGTTCACGCCGCGAAGCTGACGAATTGATCTCTAAAGGCCACGTTTACGTTAACGGCGTTAAAGTGTCGGCGCTAGGGCACAAAGTCACTCGTGATGTTCGCATATCTTTAGAGACTGAAGCCATGGCGGCTCAGAAAAAAATCATCACAGTTATATTAAACAAACCTGTTGGCTATGTTTCTAATTTACCGGAACGCAGTTATAAGCAAGCTCTTGATCTGATAACAGGAGATCGTTTTCACGGTGACCTTGAAAGTGATTTACCTAAAGACTTCTGGCGCGCCATTGAAAATGCACCAAAGAACCTATCTGTTGTTGGCCGCCTTGATATCGAATCACAAGGTTTGCTAATCATGACTCACGACGGTCGTTTAGTTAAAGCGGTTATTGGCGAGGACTCTGACGTCGAGAAGGAATACATCGTTCGCGTACGCGGTGATTTAACTGAAGAGGGATTAGCACTTTTAAATCATGGCCTGATCGTAGAAGGACTTCCTTTAAAACCAGCTCAGGTTTCATGGCTCAATGAAGACCAACTTAAATTTATCCTTAAAGAAGGAAAAAAACGTCAAATTCGTAAAATGTGCGAAATGGTTGGGCTGGATGTACTTGGTTTAAAACGAGTTCGCATTGGAAAATTAGCTCTGGGATCTTTACCAGAAGGTCGCTGGAGACTGATGACCGACGACGAGAAAAATCTATTTATAAAATAGTTCCCGGCCATAGAGCAGCTGAAATAATTCACGGCCGTTGTAAAAAAATCAAACTCTGTAGCCAAACTAGTCACTTTAATTTCCAAAACATTAACGAGTTCCAATATAACCGCCTTTTAGTAAGGCATGGTTTTAGCTAACCCTTTTGTGGCTACAAAGGCCGATAAAAGGGATGGTTGTTATGGTACGTTTTCTACTTGTTCTATTCGCTGCTCAGGTTAGTTTTGGATCAGCGGAATCAATCGATTCTGAATGCCGCATTCAAGCCAAAGAAACTGCTATTACGACCTACCAGTCATGCGTTAAAGAATCTCGCACTCAAAAGATCGAAGAGATCCGCAAAGAATACCAATCTAAACTTCAAGAATTAAAATCATACTACGACGGCGAAATGAAAAAAATGAGCACAACTCAAAAAGCTCAGCTAGATGAAAAACAGTCGGAGCCAACTATTGTCGTGAAGAAAAAAGGCAAAGGTTCAGCAAAAGCCAACGCGGGATCAACCGGATTACCGGCTAAAAAAATGTCTGGAAAATCTTTACCTGTTAGAAATACAGCGCCAGAAGCGACACAAGATTCATCCACGATTCAGTCATCACAGACTATTGAAGGAAGTGATGCCGCTGAAATCGTGAATGTAGAAGACGGATCGATCTAATTTATTTTTTTGCGGGCGGAGCTGCTGCGGTAGCTGGCCCCTTCTCTAAAGGCACTACAACGCGAACATTCACAGTGTCTTTTACGCCGATACCCATATAACGAATTCCAGAAATATTATAGTCAGGCAAATTTAAATCAAATTTTGCCTCTACTTCTTTATCATTTAGCTGCTTGTAGGTGCCTTTGATTTCTTTCTCTACGCCACGGTATTTTAATTTACCTGTGCCTGTTCCGCCTTTGCCTTTACCGATCACCAAAACAGCTTCTGGGTATTTTGCAACATCAAGATATTTATTTCTCATATGATCATCACGAAGACCCATACCTGAAGATAATTCTTTTAAATTAACAACAATGCCTTGAGCAACGTATTCACCGTTCTGCAAAACAACTTTCCCTTTTACATTTTTAGTAGACGCTGTAAATTTTTTGCCACCAGTAACAAGGAAGTCTGCATCGACACCTGGTTCTGCGAAAGCGAATGAACTCAATAGTAATAACACGATAGAAAATTTCATAAAGGCTCCTGTTAGAACCAGTATAGCCGATTTTAAATCAATTAAGAACGCCTTCGATAATGTTGTTTGAATATGAAACGCTGAAATCTTATGTTAAATTTTTCGGTAGCAGTGTATCTGAAATAATACTGTCGACACCCATCAATTTTAGATTTTTGGCTACTTCTAAATCATTGACTGTCCACGCCGACGTCAAAACATTAAAATTCTTTAATTTCGAAATTAATTTATTGTTAAACATCGAGTGCCTAATGTTGAGGACATGCGGCTCAATTAAAGGTACTGTCCACATCCGCCTGAGGTAATAGAAGTTCCAAATTTCAGATTCATCCGTGACGAGCAACGCCCGAGTTAAATCACGGTTTAAAAACTTCAATCGAAGTAGCGCCCAAGGGTTGAAACTTGAAACCAAAACTCGATCCACACAACCGTATTTCTCGAGGAGTTCATAGACTGCATCCTCTACCGGAAACTGATAGAAGTTTTTGCTTTTGATTTCTATATTCAAGAATTCAGGCTTGTCCTTTGTAGCTAAAACATCTTCGAATTTAGGAAACGATCCTATACGATTCAAATCTGAATAAGACAATTCAGACACGTTCACATTCAAACGATATTTTTGTCGCAAACTGAAATCATGAAACAAAACAGGAATTCGATCTTTTGTGATATGGACATCAAATTCGGCCATTAAATAACCGTTGGCTTTAGCGGCTGCCAATGAGTCCATCGAGTTTTCAGGAATTGAATTTTGATGATAGCCGCGATGAGCCTGAACCGATGGCAATTGCCAATCACGGTTCCAATCGGAAAACTTACCTAGCATGAGTGGCCAACTGGCCCAATCACTTTTTATCGATTTTAAAATTGTCTCGGGTTCCATAAATCTTCCATTCTTGGTCTTTTAAAGTTATGGCGCCACTTATATTGTCTCTACCATCGTCTCTACTGTCTTTTCTACTATCGCCGCCACCAACTAGAGTCGCATTCATCCTAAACGAACTCTGTGAATCAATTTTCAACTGCGCACCATCTGCGGTTTGAATCATCTTAATTTTTGGTTTGTTTACTATCGCTGGCAACTCCAAACCGAAAGGACTCAGGATTTTCTGCATCTTATCTGTATTCTGCCACCGATCAGCCTTCACATCAATTTCCTGATTTTTATTTGTGTTCCCCAACACAGAAAAAGCGACATTAGCCATGTCAAAATACTGATGGGAAATAGACTTTAGTTTGCCTTGCGCTTTGTAACTAACCGTGTGTGAATTTCCCTGCAACTTCAAACCCACTTCGTCCACTACTAAGGGAGTCTCTACACCAGTCACCAATTCAGACACATCATTTGCTAATTTTATATTCTTAAGCAACGCATCGAATTCAAATGACTTTAAATCATCCGTTTTCATTCGAACAGAGCCGTCAATCGCACCCTGCTCATTTCTAATTTCAACAGCTTCTAGCAGAAAATGTTTTTTCGCCCATACGCCGGTGAGGTTATCAATATTGATAACCTCAGTTTTTCGATTACTGTTGGCCGAAAAGACGACTTCCAAACCTTTAACAGCTCCGTTTAATTTTACATCAGATTCACTTACATAATTTATCTGCCCATCCAAATAACCCAAACTTTCGATTTGATCTGGAATTCTCACACCCGCGTTCAATGTAAATATTTTTGATAAATCGGCGCTTTTCATCTTTAATTCAAATGCATTGGGCCCATGACCTACACCATGGGCGAAGTTCAAATTCTCGATCGAAAACTCGCCCAAGTCCCCGTTCACCATAACTTCTTTGACCTCAGCACTTGAGGACACGACCGAATCCACTAGCCCTTCGGCATAAAGTTTCAAACTGACCCAATTTGATTTCAAATTGATATCCTTAGGGACTTCACTCACAAAACTCTTAAGGAATGACAAGGAAACATTTTTCAATTCAGCTTGAAGTTGAAATTTCTTATCTTCCATTCGGTTCACTAACTGCACAGAAAAGAAACCTTCCCGAAGCGAGCCAAGCAAGTTCGATTTAATAATTTTCTCAGGAAATTCGTTATATTCTATCTTCAGATTAGCAAATTTTTTCTCATCCGCAGATTTGATCAGAGGATTCAAGTCCACATCGCCTTCCATAAACAATATTTTGGGGTGTGTTGAGCGATTCTCGATAACGATATTTTTCAGCGAGAAATAATCATATTTCTCATGGGGGTAATAGATCTCTAGGCGATTTATACGAACGCGCTCGATTTCATTTCTTAGAGACGATTTTTCCACACGATCTACAATTGTAATCTGATTCTTCTTTGCCGCCCCAGCCATGCCAAAGGCATTTCCATTTACGGGGTCTTTGTTATTACAAACCGGGGTTTTCTCCGTGATTTCAATTTTAAAATCCTGAATTTCAATTTCGCTGACTAGCTGACCGTCGATGATATATTTTATTATAGAGAGAGGAATCTTCACTCGTTGAGCAAAACCGCCCGACTTCATATAACAACTTGATTCGGAAGCAATCTTCACGTCATTGGCATACAAACCAATAGCTGGTTTTATCCCATCTTGAAAATAGAGCCCCACCGTACCGTGCTGGATTCGCCAATCCTTACCCACATTGGAGATAGCTTCGGTTAATCGAGCACGAAACCAATCTGATTGAGCCGCTGTTCTGATAGATATGCCGACAATGACAGAGAATACGACCCCGATGAATAAAATAAAAA
>CAZCHT010000205.1:0-7206 GCA_964498705.1 uncultured Bdellovibrio sp.
TTATCCAGCCTTATTTCAACGTCCCATAACATTTTTCAGTACAATGGGAAAAAGTGAAAAATTCAGTTATCGTTAAAAAAAAAGGGAAGACTAAAGCTGCCAAGTCTCAAAAGGTCGGCAGCAAAACACAAACGGGTGAATCAAGCGTGGCAACATACACAGCCTCACAAGATGATTCTTCATTAATGGATCAGGTAAGTTTAGCAGATTTATTACCTTCTATTAAAGAATCATTGTTATTCCAAAAAAGTCAGATTTTGAATCGAACAAACGAGTTCAAGCGATCTCAACAAGAATCAATTCAGTTATCTGATGAAGCCGAAGTCGCTTCTAATGATCTTAGCAATAACCTATCAATCCATCTTCACGAGCGCTCTATGAAAGCTTTATTGGAAATCGATAAATCTTTAAATAAAATTGCGCAAGGAACGTATGGCGAGTGTGAAGGTTGTGGCGACACGATCAGTGCGAAACGCTTGCAGGCAAGGCCTTTGGCGCCCTTATGCATTTCATGTATGGAAGAACGCGAAGAAGAAGTACGTATTAAACATCAATAACAAAAAAGTGCCCTTGAAGGATTGAGGGTATTTATGACAGGGATGTCGCCATTCTTGTTCTTTTCTTGCCTTAAAGTCTGTTAAATTACCTTTTAGCCTATGAATCTCTAGACTTTGCGGCAGAATTTGCCGAGCAAATCATTTAAAATCAGGTCCTTAGATAGCAAAAAACTCTTAAAGCCGAACGGTTTTCAGTCCGAATATTTGTGTAAGAAAATCGTACAGAAAAATCGTACATATAAAGGGTGCTGATATGAGTTTTGATGATAGAAGCGGAAACGGTGGATCTTATAAAGACGATAAAACTATCGATATACCACCAACTCTCCCAATGTTGCCGGTCCGTGATTTTGTTGTGTTTCCTTACATGATTATTCCGCTCGTAGTAGGGCGTGAATCATCAATTCGCTCAGTCGAGGAAGCCCTTTCAAAAAATAGACTAATCTTCTTAGTATCTCAAAAAGATCTTAATGAAGAGAACCCAAATCCAGATTCGATCTATACTGTCGGAACTATCGCAATGATCATGCGAATGAAAAAAGTTCCAGATGGTCAAATCAGAATCTTAATTCAAGGTGTAGCTAAAGGCCGCATCAAGAACTACGCTAAGACAACTCCAAATTTCGAAGTTGCTGTAGAAAAAATCGAAGACTTAAGAACTACGTCTCCAACAGAGAATGAAGTTCTAATGCAAAAAGCTAAAGAACGTATCGAGAAAATCATTTCATTGGGCAAGACTCTATTACCAGATATCTTGTTAGTATTAGATGATTTGCAAGATCCAGGTAAAGGTGCTGATTTAATCGCGGCTAACCTTGGTATCAAAGTCACTGAAGCTCAAAAAGTAATTGAGACAACAGATGCTAAAGAAAGAATGCAATTAGTTTTAGACTTTTTGAATTCTGAAATTGAAGCACTTCAATTACAAAATAAAGCTAAGGGTGGCAAAGAAGACACTCCTAAAACAACTCGTGATCAATTCTTTAAAGATCAAATGAAAGCGATCAAAAATGAATTGGGCGAAAATGATTCTAAATCTGAAGAGATCGAAGAACTTCGCGAGAAAATCAACACTGTTGGAATGCCTAAGACAGTATTAACAGAAGCTTTAAAACAGCTTCACCGTTTAGAGCGCATGCACCCTGATGCTTCAGAAGCTACAATGGTTCGTACTTACCTAGACTGGATGGTTGATCTTCCATGGGCTAAAAAATCTGATGATTCTATTGATTTAAATAGATCAAAAGAAATTCTTGATGAAGATCATCATGAATTACAAAAAGCAAAAGATCGCGTACTTGAATTTTTAGCAGTACGTAAACTTAAAAATAATATGAAGGGTCCCATTTTGTGTTTCGCAGGACCTCCAGGAGTTGGTAAAACGTCTCTTGGTAAATCGATCGCTCGCGCAATGAATCGTGAATATCATCGTATCGCTCTTGGCGGCGTGAAAGATGAAGCGGAAATTCGTGGTCACCGTAGAACATACGTTGGCGCTATGCCAGGAAAAATTGTTCAGGCTTTACGCCAAGTAAAAACGAACAATCCAGTACTTGTACTAGATGAAATCGATAAATTAGGTAGTGATTTCAGAGGCGATCCATCAGCAGCGATGCTGGAAGTTTTGGATCCTGAACAAAATGCTACTTTCCGTGATAACTATTTGAATGTGGATTTCGATTTAAGCAACGCTCTTTTCATTGCGACGGCAAACGTTCTTGAGAACATTCCGCCAGCATTAAGAGATCGAATGGAAATCATCCAGATCCCTGGTTACACAGAAAACGATAAATTATTCATCTCTAAAAAGCACTTAATCCGTCGCCAATTAGAGAACAATGGTCTTGAGCCACATCAAGCGACTTTCACTGATGATGGTATCAAGTTCCTAATCGCGGGTTACACTCGTGAAGCGGGACTACGTAATCTAGAAAGAGAAATCGGTTCAGTTTGCCGTAAGATTGCGAAAATGGTTGTTATGAATGAAGTAACACATTTCGAAGTGAACGCTACAACGGTTCCAGAATTGTTAGGCGCTCCGAAATTCTTACGCGAAGATAAACTAGAAGATTCACAAGTCGGTATCGTTCAAGGTTTAGCTTGGACACAGGCAGGTGGTGAAGTTCTACAGATCGAAGCACTTAAAATGAAAGGTAAAGGTCACTTGGCTCTTACTGGACAACTAGGTGATGTGATGAAGGAGTCGGCTCACGCAGCGATGTCTTACTGTAAAGCTCACATGGAAGAACTTGGAATTCCAGATGACTTCTTTGAAAGATATGACATTCACGTTCACTTGCCAGCAGGCGCTATCCCAAAAGATGGTCCTTCAGCAGGTATCGCGATGACAACGGCATTGGTAAGTTTAATGACAGACACTCCAGTACGTCATGACTTCGCAATGACTGGTGAAGTAACTCTACAAGGCAAAGTACTTCCTGTTGGTGGTATCAGAGAAAAATGTTTGGCGGCGCTAAATCAAGGTATCACTAATATAGTAATTCCTTTGTCGAACCAGAAAGATCTTTCTGATATTCCAAAAGTATTCAAAGATAAAATCAACTTTATCTTGGCGGAAAATTTAGACGAAGTGTTCACTGTAGCACTCGACAAATCGGCTAAGGGCAAAGTGAAAAAGACTGAAGGCAAATCTGGTAAGAAGGCGAAAACGTCGTCATCAGCTGCCGCATAAAGTTTTAGATTTTAAAATTTAATGATTATCTAAATAGGACGCTCACAAGGCGTCCTATTCTTTTTTCTTTTTATAGTACGAAACATCCGTGATCGTTCGTTGAATAATGTAATCAGGAACCATGATGTATCCTGTTTGCGGGTCGCACTTGCCTTTTAGCTCGGGGTTCGTGTAACTCGAGCAATTTTTACCCCAAGAGTTTCTAAGTTTAAATTCGCAGACTTTTTGTTTGTCATTCCATTTGCGGCCGACAATACCGGATGCATGCATACCTGATTTTTTATATCGTTCAGAATTAGGATCGTAAAAAATGCGTGTCCAATAGCTGAAGGCTACAAAGTTGTCTTTACCTAATTGTTCATGAATATCTTCTACCAAATCCGCGCGACCAAGAACAGGAGCCGGAGTAAATTTCATATTTTTTAGGAGTGAGGGTAAGAAATCTTTCACGCCTTCGATAAACCCAAGTTGCGGCCTAATCTGCAAATCAAATTTTACTTTGATCATGTAGGGTTTACATAAACGCTCAACCAATTTTCTTGGAAATGTGCGAACGGAAGAATGTTCTAAAACATCTCGCAAATCATCGTCAGAAAGTAAGTTGATATAGCTTTTTGAACTACGATACATTTCTAGCTCTTGGAAACGAGAAAATTCCAGGCGTTCTTTTTTTCTTTGATCGTACGTTTCTTTTAAGGAAACCAACGCATTAATTTGATCGCGAATCGTTTTGAACGGGCTATCTTTTAGCGCCGTATCTTGAAATGATTGTGGACAAATACCATTAAGTTGCGAGAACACGGCAGCCGGGCTGATTAGACCAGCATCTTCATTCGGCTTAGTTTTTGTGTATTGATTGAATGTGATCGCGACATAACCGGCAGACGCTTGCTGACCGTTAAGTCTATCTTGATAACGGAATGTTAATAGGTCGGCAGCGACGTTAGCGTAGCACCAACCGATGTTTCCTTGGTCTCTAACCTCACCCAGCTGATTAGATACATCTTTAGTTGTGCAATGGTCTTTGTCTAAAGTTTGGTCAGCATACACAAAATCGGTAAGTAGTAGAGTCAAAACGTAAGCTAAAATGCATATAATTCGTTTGAATTCCATACCGAACTATAGAGCAATTCGATTACCAGTTTTTCTTTAATCTATCGTTCTCTGATTCTAGGACTTTCACTAATGTTTTTAGGTCAGACACTTCTTCTTTCAAGATCATCATTTGCTCTTCTTTTTCTTGAAGTATCTGGGTGTAGGCTTTTTTCAATTCGTTCAGAAGCTTATTCGCCGCTGTTAAAACTGGTTCGTTAGTACCAATTTTTGATATTTTATCAGAGAACTCTCTCAAGGTTGGATTTTCAAAATCAGTATGGCTTGCTTCTGCTTTATCTTTACGGAAGAAGTACTCTTCTTCGATATTGATGGCTGCTTGGGGTCGCACAGTCTGTTGCTGCTGCTGTTGTTGGCTGATCATTCCTTGCTGCATTTTTACTTGAGGCAACTTCGAGTTCGCCGATTTTTTCAAGTTCTCTAAAAAGTCAGGGTTATAAGCTTGCTGAGCCATTGGAGTCACAACTGGCTGCTGACGATTTGAATAAACTTTTTCTATTTCAATTGGCTCTGAAGCCGTATCAAGATCATTAAGAATTTCATCGTCGAAGATCAAATCTGCACCTATACCGGCCACGCCCAAGCCAGCATCAAGAGAATTTAGGGAGGGGCCGCTCTTGATTGTGTTTTTGACTGGTTCATCGAAAATGTAATACTTGCCATCTTGAAAATGATATTTAATATCATCGGCTTTTATTTTTCGTCTCAATGTAGAAACACTGATTTTATATTTCGAAGAATAATCTGTCAGTGGTAGCCAAGTTTCCATTCGTTTTCCTAGTATTGCCTCGTAAAACCCGTAAATATCTTTAACTTCTATTACCGTTAGCTGCCTTGATTAGAGAGATTTCAAACAAGCAAACAAAACTCGAAATTATTTCTCATCTTGTTTGCTTGTCTCTGTAATCTAACCCGTCAGAGAACATTGTGTTCTTCCGTGGGCCAATTTAGCGGTTAGGCAACTAACCTAACAAGAATAGCCAGTTTGGTGATGTGGTTATTCTTATATTTGACCATATTCAAGCGACTATCCGGTGTCAAACCATGGGTGAATAATCTTTGGATATCTGACGAAATCTACACCTAGGGCCTGAATAGCTATTGATTATTCCGCCCTCCAGAGCTTTAATTTACCTAACTTGAATATTCGAATACGGAACAAAAAGAAAATTGGGTTAGTACTAAGTGGTGGAGGCATCAAGGCCGCTGCCTATCATATGGGTGTCTGCCTCGCTTTAAAGGCAAAGGGGTTCCACTTTGCCGGCGGGTCTAAGAAACTCCTCCAAAATAAGAAGCGTCCTGATCTGACTATCCAGCTTTATGTGGGCTCAAGTGCCGGTGCCTTTGTTAGCACGGTGCTCGCCGCTGGCTATCCAGTCGAATCTTTGATTACAGCATTCCAAGTTGGCCTAGGCGTCAGTCCTGAGTATTCAAATCAAGACTTCCGAATACTCACACCTTTAACCTATAGACGTATCTTTGATATCAATAGTGCTAGCCTACTCAACTTCATGCCTAAGCAGTTTTTGACTAAGTCCCTTGTGACCGGGGGGCTTGAAATGCTGATAAAAAATGGATTTAAAGTGAATGGCCTGTTCACGACGAAGGGGGTTGAAAAGTACCTTCGCCAATATGTGCTGATCGAGAACGATTTTGCCTCTTTAAACCCTGAACTGTACATCGTAGCCACACAACTAAACCACTCGAGGAAGGTTATCTTCGGGAATTTCCAAGAGAATTTGCAAACTCCATCAACCAAGCACATTAATTACGCCTCGATTAGTGAGGCCGTCGCCGCTAGCACGTCCCTACCCCCTATTTTCTCGCCATACAATTTGCCAAATCTAAAAGGTGAAGAGCGCTATTATTATGATGGCGAGATTCGCGAGACTTTATCAGCCCATATTGCCGCCGACCAGGGATGCGATTTAGTGATCTCGTCATTTTCGATGCAGCCATATCACTATAACGATGAAATCGGCAGTCTGCATAAGTATGGGATTCCGGTGATTTTAAACCAGGCCCTTTACCAGGTTTTGGAGCAGAAAACTCATAAACATATCGAGTGGCAAAACACGTTGCGCCACATTCATAAAACCATCGATAGCTATTTTAAGTCGAATAACTTGCCCGACGAAGATCGAGTTAAGCTGCTTGAGATTTTCAATCAAAGATTTAATCATAACTCGGAAACGGACTATATCCACATCACCCCAAGACCCCAAAACTATGAAATGTTCATGGTCGACCACTTTAGTTTAAGCCCGAAAATTTTAGAGCGGATCGTCCGCATTGGATTTAAGTCGGGAATCAATGCTCTGAGAAAGCACTTATAAGGTCTTGAGCTCTTGTTTTAATTTTTCCGGGTCGGTAGCATTAGAATTGTGAAAACATACCTATTTATTTTTATTATCTCTGTCGTTTTTTCTCCTTACTTAGTTTTTGGAAAGCCAGCGTCTCCATCCAAACCAACAGAACCTGTCGACCTTTCGACCTACCTGGGAAAAATTCGTTCGTCATCGACGCCCATTGGAAACCTACCGACTCCGTCGGGCGGCAAAAAAGTTATCATTCATCTATTTTGGGCCACTTGGTGTGAATACTGCGAGCAAGTGATTGCTTCAATTTTAGGAATGTCGAGCGAAAAAGGGTTTTCTCAGGTTCAAGTAAATAGCTACTCATTTGACGAAAAGGCTCTGACTCCGGAAAATCCTAAAGTAAAAAAAATGCAGTCTTTCAATAACTATCAAACCGTTTTTAAACCCAAAGATCTACCAGATTCATTGTCTCGCTTGCCTGTGACCATAGTCGAGGATATAGAAAAAAAAACGTTAAGGGTATACA